>JBBQJX010000032.1:0-10219 GCA_038326295.1 Sphingomonadales bacterium | reverse complement strand
GGATTCGTAAACGGCGGCACGGCGGCCGGGTGGCCGGAATTGCCCAACGACGCCTCTGCGTCTATTGGTTTGATCCGTCACAGGGAACCGATCGTTGCGCGCCACCCTCTCCCGCCCGCTGCTAGCGCTGACGCTGCTCGCGCTCGCCGCGTGCAATTCGAATATCCCCAAATCCTGTCGCAACAATCCCAAGGGGTTCGAATGCCGGGACTATCACCGCTCCCAGTCGATCGCCAGGCGCGCCGAGCGGGAACGCGATCTGGCGGCCAACCCGCAAAAGCGGATCGAGGAAGCGCAACGGCGCGCACAGAAGAACAAGTTCAAGTACAAGACCACCGTCAAGAACAAATAGGCGGCGCGTTTCGCGGCCGCGCGCTTGGCGGTCGGCCCGTCTCCGTCCCGGCTGGCGCTGTGATCGCGCTCTTTGCCAGGATATGTGGGCCGACCGCCCCTCCCCGTAAACTCGTGGTTACGTCCTCGCGGCTGCCTGTCGGCACGTCAATTGCCCAACGATTGAGCGCGCGCGTTTCCCCGCACAGCGTTGCGCGCGTGCAACGCGGCGGCTAGACGCGGGCGCTCCCCGAACCGCCGGACTCCGCCCGCAATGCGACTTTCCCGCTATACGCTGCCCTTGCTGAAAGAGACGCCGGGCGACGCACAGATCGTTTCCCACCAGCTGATGCTGCGCGCAGGGCTGATGCGGCAGACGGCGGCGGGCATTTATGCGTGGCTGCCGCTGGGGCTGCGCGTGCTGCGCAAGATCGAGGCGATCGTGCGCGAGGAGCAGGACCGGGCGGGGGCATTGGAAATCCTGATGCCGACGATCCAGGCGGCCGATCTTTGGCGCGAGAGCGGGCGCTACGACGCGTATGGCCCCGAGATGCTGCGCGTGCAGGACCGGCATGGGCGCGACATGCTCTATTCGCCCACCGCCGAGGAGCTTTTCACGCGCGTCTTCGCCGAGGGCGCACGCAGCTACCGCGATCTGCCGCGCATCCTCTATCAAATCCAGTGGAAGTTCCGCGACGAGGTGCGGCCGAGGTTCGGCGTGATGCGCGGGCGCGAGTTCCTGATGAAGGATGCGTATTCGTTCGATCTGGACGAGGCGGGGGGGCGGCACAGCTACAACCGCATGTTCGTGGCGTATCTGCGCACCTTCGCCCGGATGGGCCTGCAGGCGATCCCGATGCGCGCCGATACCGGGCCGATCGGCGGAGATTTGAGCCATGAGTTCATCGTGCTCGCACCGACGGGCGAGAGCGAGGTGTTCTACCACCGCAACTGGGAAGCCGCGCGTTCGACCGAGGTGGACGCCGACGATGCGGCGGCGCTCGCAGCCTATGTGTCGGGGCTGACGGCGGATTACGCCGCGACCGACGAGAAGCGCGATCCGGCGGCAGAGGCGGCCGCAGGGGACGCGCTGCGCACCTCGCGCGGGATCGAGGTGGGGCACATTTTCTTCTTCGGCGACAAGTACACGAAGGCGCTCGGTATGAGCGTGCAGGGGAAGGACGGGCAGCAGGTCACACCCCTGATGGGCAGCTACGGCATCGGCATCAGCCGCCTCGTGGGTGCCGCGATCGAGGCGAGCCACGACGCGGCGGGGATCATCTGGCCCGACGCGATCGCGCCCTACCGCGCCGCGATCCTGAATTTGCGCGCCGACGATGCGGCGTGCACGGCGGCCGCCGACGCGATCTACGCACGGCTGGGCGAAGACGCGCTGTACGACGACCGCGACGAGCGCGGCGGCGCCAAGTTCGCCGCCGCCGATCTGGTGGGCCTGCCGTGGCAGATCGTCATCGGCCCCAAAGGGGTGGCGGCGGGGACGGTCGAACTGAAGCGTCGCGCGACCGGGGAGAAGACCGAGGTTTCGGCGGATGCGGCGCTGGCGCGGGTGATGGGGTGATCGCGGCGGCACCGGCGCTCCCTCACCCTCGCTCCGCTTCGCTGCGCTTTCCCTCTCCCGCAAGCGGGAGAGGGATATGCGAGCCGCAGGCGAGCAAGGGTGAGGGAGGGGCACGTCACTCCCCGTTCACCCCCTGCCCCGCACCCGCGCACGCATGATCACCCGCTACGAACGCATGGTCGCCGGGCGCTATCTGCGCCCGGCGAAGGGGGAGGGGTTCATCTTCCTTGTCGCCTCCATCAGCCTCATCGCGGTCGCGCTCGGCGTTGCCGCGCTGATCGCGGTGATGTCGGTGATGAACGGCTTTCGCGCCGAACTGTTCGATCGCATCCTGGGGCTGAACGGCCACGCCGTCGTCCAGGGGTACGATGGCGTGTTGCCCGGCTGGCGGCCGATTCTTGCGGCGACCAAGGCCACACCCGGCGTTACCAGCGCGATCCCGATGATCGAGCAGCCCTTGATGGCAAGCTACAAGGGCCGCGTCGCGGGTGTGCTCGTGCGCGGCATGCAGCCCGCCGATATCGCCGCCACCAAGGTCATCGCTGGCAACGTGCAATCGGGCAGCCTCGCGTCGCTCAAGGATCCGCGCACGGTCGCCATCGGCCTCGAACTCGCACGCACGCTGGGCGCGCGCGTGGGGGACGATCTGACGTTGATCTCGCCGCAGGGCGAGACGACTCCGTTCGGCACCGCGCCGCGCATCGTCGCCTATCATATCGGTGCGATCTTCTCGGTGGGTATCTTCGATTTCGACAAGGCGTTCGTCATCATGCCGCTCGACCGCGCGCAGACGCTGCTGGGGCTGGGCGACAGCGTCGGCATGATCGAGGTCACCACCACCGATCCCGAACAGGCGCCCGCGATCCTCGCTCCCCTCGGTCCCAAAATCCGCGACGAGGCGGCGATCGTGCCGTGGCAATCGATGAACGCCTCGCTGTTCGAGACGCTGCAGGTCGAGCGTGTGGTGATGTTCTGGCTGCTGTCGTTCATCGTGCTGGTGGCGGCGTTCAACATCCTGTCGAGCCTGATCATGCTGGTGCGCGCCAAGACACGCGACATCGCCATCCTGCGCACGATGGGCGCAAGCCGCCCCGCGATGATGCGCGTCTTCATCACCGTGGGCACGCTGATCGGCGCGGGCGGGGTCGCGCTTGGAACCGTGCTCGGCCTGATTTTGCTCCATTATCGGCAGGCATTCGTGTCGCTGATCGAGCGTTTGACCGGCGCGTCGCTCTGGGATCCGAGCATCCGCTTCCTGACCGAACTCCCTTCGCGCATCGATCCGGTCCAGATCGCGGGCATCGTGCTCGTGGCGCTGCTGCTGAGCTTTCTGGCGACGCTGTATCCGGCGTGGAAGGCGGCGAGCACCGATCCGGTGCAGGTGCTGCGCTATGAGTGAGGCCGCGCTCCGGACGATCGGCCTGACGCGGACTTTCACTCAGGGCGGTGCTGCGATCGAGGTGCTGCGCGGCGTCGATCTCACCGTCGAGCGCGGCGAGATCGTGGCGCTGCTCGGCGCATCGGGCTCGGGCAAATCCACGTTGCTCCAGGCGGTCGGCCTGCTCGAGGGCGGTTTCGGCGGACGCATCCTGCTCGACGGGGTGGAGGCCGCGAGCCTGTCCAACGCCGAGCGCACGCGGGTGCGCCGCGAGCGGCTGGGCTTCGTCTACCAGTTCCATCACCTGCTCCCCGATTTCACCGCGCGCGAAAACGTCATGCTGGCGCAACTGGTCCAGAACCGCACCACCGCGCAGGCCCGCACCCGCGCAGACGCGCTGCTGGGCGATCTGGGCCTCGCCGATCGCCTCGATCACCGCCCGTCGCAGCTTTCGGGCGGCGAGCAGCAGCGCGTCGCGGTCGCCCGCGCGCTCGTCAACGCGCCTGCGCTGGTGCTGGCGGACGAACCCACGGGCAATCTCGACGAGGCGACGGCGGCGCGCGTGTTCGAGGAGTTCCTGGGGCTGGTGCGCGACCAGGGATCGGCCGCGCTCGTCGCCACGCATAACGAGGCACTGGCGTCGCGGATGGACCGGGTGGTACGGTTGCACGAGGGGCGGCTGGAGGTCCGATGACGCGCAAGTCGACCGCAATCGTCACGGGGACTGGAAACCGGGCGGGACTTGACGTATTTATGGCATACGAGTGCCGGTCTTCGAGGATGTCGATATGAGCGCCTGGTTCCCCAACAACCCCGCGATGATCAAGTGGGGGAGCGAGGTTGTCCAGCATTATGGTGGCTGGGATGCGGTGCGCGCTGCAAGCAAGCGTGACGACCGCGGCGTGTGGATCGTCCCGGCAAAGATGCTCGATCGGTCCGAACGACAACATGCCCAGGCTGGAACGCCAACCAAGGATTGACCTATAGTTTCGGACTGATCTGGGCGGTCCTGCTTCTCGCGCCCGGACTGGCAGTCTATGCTGCCGTGTTCGCCGGCGGCGGCGGATCGGTAATCCGCGCAACGCCGCCCGCGCCCAACTCGCTCAGCACGATCGGCATCGTGGTCGGTTCAGCCGCGATTGGCCACTTCCTCTGGGCGATGGTCAGCGTCGTGCACGCCAAAGTTTGCCAGGTTGCGGCCTGTCCGATCGCGCTCGGTTTCGATCCCGATCCCTACGGCCTCGCGATCGGGCTGGTTTCCAACAGGATCGCGCTGTCGTCGCCGATGCTGCTCTATCTGATGGCGCAAGCGGCTGCACTCACCGCGCTCGCGTTTCTGGGTGTACGCCGGGCGATGCGCACCGCCCGGGTGCGGTCGCTCACGCGCGGCTTCCTCTACGGCCACCTGGCGGGGCTGGTTGTCGAGATCGATCTTCATCCGCCATTGGCGATGACGGCTTTCGTGCTTACCAAAATCCGCGTCGAAGCCCTCACCGTCGGTTATGAAGGGCTGGTCGAATCGTTAGCACTTGGCACCGGCAAGACCATCGATGCGATCGCACTCGTCAGCGTCGAGAAGTTTGTCGTGCGCCTCGGTCGCAGTGGGTTCCGACGGGGCCACTATGGCTCGGGCGAACCGATTTCGCGCTTGGTGATCGAGCGGGCGGAAATCGAAAACATCGCCTTCAACCAATATGCGATGCCCGAAGCCTCTCAAGCCGTCCCATCGTAGGCACCGACAAGCTCTGCCGGAAATGCAAGACCCCGCCCCCGGATATGGCCGGGGGCGGGGCAAACCGTGCAGCTTTACGAGCGCGGGGCTTACGCCGCCTGCGCCACGCCGGGGTTCGTATTGCTGTTGCTCGCGGTCACGTCGATCGCGGACGGGACCTGGGCCTGCCCGCCGATCGCGATCTTGCGCGGGCGCGCGGCTTCGGGGACCTCGCGGTGCAGTTCGATCACCAGCAGACCGTCCTTCAGATCGGCCGAGCCGACCTGGATGAAGTCGGCGAGCTCGAACCGGCGCTCGAACGCGCGCGCGGCGATGCCGCGGTGCAGCCACTGGCGCTGCTCGTCGCCCTCGGCCTTCTGGCCCTTGATGGTGAGCACATTGTTGTGCGCGGTCACATCGACCTCGCTGGC
The DNA here is from genome assembly GCA_038326295.1 of Sphingomonadales bacterium. GTDB lineage: Bacteria > Pseudomonadota > Alphaproteobacteria > Sphingomonadales > Sphingomonadaceae > JAVVHE01. Next base: position 4,790 of record JBBQJX010000032.1, on the reverse strand, counting down.
GGCAAAGCCCGCCACCGCGACTGCGATGCGGAACTTGTCCTCGCCCAGCTTCTCGATGTCGAAAGGGGGGTAGCCTTCGCCCTGCGGCGCGGCCTGGGTATTGCGCTCGAGCTGATCGAACAGCCGGTCGAAACCGATCATCGAGCGACGGAACGGAGTGAAATCAAACGTACGCATGGGTTAGTCCTCCTGAAAGCGACTACGGTTGTGGGTCCGCCGTGGCGGCACCCGGTGTGCGCCGGACCCGATTGGCATCCGACTACGCAGAACATTGGAACGGTAGGCGCGGGCGTCAAGACAAGCGCGTTTGGGGGCGCTAAGCTCGCGCGTTCCGGCAAGAGGCCTCTCCATGCGATCTTTCGCGACACGCGCTTTTGGACGCGCCCCCGCCGCGCTGATCGCGGTCTATCTGTTGATGGGCAACGCCGTCGCGCAGCCGACCGACCCGGCCGGATTGGCGGAGGACCGCATTTATGAGGGCGAGGCCGCGACGATCGAAGCACTGGCGAAGGCAGGTAACGCCGCGCGCGCGCTTGCCGAGACGGACGCGGCACTTGCGCGCCATCCGCTACCGACGCGCCCGCGCGCTGCGCTACTGACCACCCGCGCCCGACAGCTGATTGCACTCGGACACGAGAAAGACGCGCTCGAACCGCTCGAAACTGCGACCCGGATCGAGCCTGACGATGGCGATCTCCGGTTGTTGCTCGCTTGGTTGCAGCTTCGGCTGGACGATCTCGAGGGCGCTGCTGCCACGATCACGGTGCTGGCGGATCAGGGCCACCATAAGATCGACGCGCTCGACGCGGCGTATTTTGGCGAGCTTCAGTCGCGGCTGCAACGCGCCAACAAGTTGGACGTGATGTTCTCGCTCGACCTTGCGGTCGCGCACGCCGGCTATGATGGCGGGTGGGGGATCGGCTGGAAAAACCAACTCGCCGCGATCGCCGTACGCGGTCTGGTCGATCGGGCTCGCTCCGACGAGGCGCTTGCGGTCCTTGCCACGGTTATCGATCCCACCGAATTGCAGAGCTTACTCGTCGATCGGCGATATGCGGTGCTGTGGCCCGCAATCGAAGCGCGCATCCGCTCGGATTTCCGTAAGATCGAAACCGGATGGGTCGGTGCGACCCAAATGGATCACGCCCAAAATCCGCTTGACTTAAAACGACTAACTCTAGCCTCCGCAGCGTTGCGCAATGCGGGTCGGCCCTCCGAGGCGATCGCGCTTGTCCAACCTTTTGCGGGGGGACTCGCTCGCGCGCAGGCGGCACTCGGCGGGAAAAGGGATATCGCCCCGCGCGACTATATGTGGGCGATCAACGATCTCGCTTGGGCATTCATGCAGAAAGGCCAAATCGACGAAGCGGACCAACAATACGCCGATCTTTTCAAGCTCGATATCGTCAAAGTGCCCGACCTGATCAACATCGTCATCAATCGCGCAATGCTTTTGCTCCAAGCGGACCAGCCCGAGCGTGCGCTTCAGGCTATCGAAGAAAGCCGTCGCGGCCGTGAGGGCGTAGCCAATGCAACGGGTGCGGTGTTCATCGCCGAGGTCCGCGTTTGCGCACTTCACGCTCTCGGGCGGGACGCGGAAACTGCCAAGCCGCTAGAGACCCTAATCGCGGGCCGGGACGATAATTGGGACGCTTATACGCAGACTATGCTGTGCCTGGATCGGCTGGACGATGCCGAAGCGGCGGTCCTCGCACGGCTCGCCGATCCCCGTCAGCGCGCGGGTATGTTGACCGAGCTGCAGCCCGTGCGCCATGAAACGCCTCTGAAGCAGGAGGCGCGGCAACGCGCCCGGATAGCGCGCATCGCCATGAGGCCCGGCGTGGCCGCGTCGCTGACCCGTTTCGGCCGCATATTGCCGGTCGCGCTGCGGCCGACCCAACAGTATCGCGGCTGACGCGGGTCGAAGGAACTGAAATGAAGAATGCAGACGCCGTTCGACCTATTGCACCTGACGCAGGCACCCCGCCGCCCCGCCGCCCGCTCGCCGATTTCGGGCAGATCGTCCTGCTGCTTCAGGGCGGCGGGGCGCTCGGCGCGTATCAGGCGGGGGCGTATGCCGCGCTGAGCGAGGCGGGGCACGAGCCCGACTGGATCGTGGGCACCTCCATCGGCGCGATCAACGGCGCGCTGATCGCGGGCAACCCGCCCGAGCTGCGCGTCGCCCAATTGCGCGCCTTCTGGCACCGGGTGGAGGACGATGGCCCGCTGGCGTGCGCGCGCGCGTGGCCGATGGTGGGGCAACAGGCGGCGAACTGGCTGACCATGATCCAGGGCAACGCGCAATTCTTCGTCCCCAACCCCGCCGCCGCGCTCGACATGCAGGCCAGGCTCGGCCCTGGCCACGCGGCCTATTACTCGGTCGATCCGCTGCGCAAGACGCTGGGCGAACTGATCGCGCTCGACGAGATCGGCACGATGCCCACCCGGCTCACGGTGGGCGCGGCCAACGTCGCCACGAGCGAGATGGTCTATTTCGATAGCGCGTCGATGAAGCTCGGCCTCGAACATGTGATCGCGTCGGGTGCGCTGCCGCCCGCCTTCCCCGCCGTGCAGATCGGCGAGGACTGGTTCTGGGACGGAGGCATCCTGTCGAACACGCCCCTGGAAGTCCTGTTCGACAATGCCGAGCGCCGCGACAGCCTGATCTTCGAGGTCCAGCTGTGGAACCCGCACGGCCCCGCGCCCAAATCGATGTGGGACGTGATCAGCCGCACCAAGGACATCGAATATTCCAGCCGCAGCCAGGCGCAGATCGATCGCGAGAAGGCCGTGCAGAACCTGCGCCACGCAATCCGCGAGCTCGCCGACCGACTGCCCGAAGCCGCGCGCGACGATCCGCTCGTCCAGCGCCTCGCCGCGCGCGGCTGCGGCGCACGGCTGCATGTGGTGCGCCTGATGGCCCCGATGCTCGAACATGAGGATTACGCGCGCGACATCGATTTCAGCGCGGACGGGATCGAGGCGCGCTGGTCGGCGGGCCTCGCCGACATGCGCGCGGTGCTGGCGGCCGCGCCGTGGGAGGCGGATATGGACGCAGGCGAAGGCGTCGTGGTGCACGAGATGCACCGGGCGGCGACGGCGGGGTAGGCAGGTCCCGCCGGGGCCACCCGCACCTCACCGTGCGTTCGCGTACACCCCCACCAGCCGCCACAGATAATCGCGCCCCTCGTACAGCGAACGCACGCGCATATGCTCGTTCAGCCCGTGAATGCCGCCGTAATCGGCTTCCTCGAAGATGCCCGGCACGCCGTACACCGGAATGCCGCGCGCATAGAGGAAGATGCCGTCCGACGCGCCGGTGCTCATCGTCGGAATGACCGGTACGCCGGGGAACATCTCGGCGGCGAGCTTGACTGCGGGCCCGAGCACCTTGGGGTTCAGCGGGGGCGAACCCGGCGTCGGCCGGATCGGCGGCACCAGCGTCACCTTGACCGCGGGATCGGCGATCGTGCGTTCGATCGTTGCCTGCACGTCGGTTACCGGCTCGCCCGGCGCGATGCGGCAATTGATGTTCGCCGTGGCGCGCTGGGGCAGCGCGTTATTGGCATGTCCGGCCGAAGCCAGCGTGGCGACGCAGGTGGTGCGCAGCATCGAATGGTAGGTCGCGTCGCGGCTCACGATCTCGTTTGCGGCTGCGTCCTTCGGATTGGCCACGAGCGCGGTCATCGCCGGGCCCATCGGCGCGGGTTCCAGTCTGCCCTTCGCGGTGAAGAACGCGGTCGAGGTGGCGTTCAGGTGGATCGGGAACTCCAGCCCGTCGAGCTTCACCAGCGCGTGCGCCAGCTGCACGATCGCGTTGGGTTTGGTCGGCCGCGAGCTGTGGCCGCCGGGGTTGGTCACCGTCAGCATGTAGTTCTGCGTCGCCTTCTCGCCCACCGTCATCGATAGATCGATGCGCTTTCCATCGGGCGCGACCGTGCCGCCGCCGCCCTCGTTCAGCGCGAATTCGGCATCGATCAAGTCGCGCTTGTGGTCCGCCAGATATTGCGCGCCGTTCCACGCATAGGTCGTCTCCTCGCCGCAGGTCAGCGCCAGCTTGACGGTGCGCAACGGCGGGGTCCTGGCCTCCTTCAGCCGCACCATCGTATCCGCCCAGATCGAGGCTTGCGCCTTATCGTCCGAACTTCCGCGCGCGTAGAAAAAGCCGTTCTCCTCCACCAGCGTGAAGGGATCGCGCGTCCAGTCCGCGCGGTTGGCCTCGACCACGTCCAGATGGCCGAGCAGCAGCAGCGCCTTCATTTTGGGATCGCGCCCGGGCAGCACCGCCACGATGCCGCCATCCTTGGCATGATCGGGCACGCTGAAATAGGTGATCTGGCTATCCGCATAGCCCGCCGCCTTCAGCCGCGCACCGATCTGGGCTGCCGCCTGCGTGCAGCTCCCCACGCTCAGCGTCGTGTTGGTTTCCACCAGCTCCTTGTAGAGCGCGCGGAACCGCGTCTGATCGGGCGTGAGCGTTTGTGCGCCCGCCGCGTTTGCAAGCAGTGCCGCCGTCAATCCCAAGGCCAGTGCGCGCATTCGTGTCTCCCTTTGGAACCCCACGCTAACGACCGCGCCGCGCCCGTCAACCAAGCGACCGTTGACCGCGCCGCGCGCGCGCCCCTATGCCCGCGACAAATCCGCGAGGCGTGCATGAACAAGATCAAGGTGAAAAACCCCGTCGTCGAAATGGACGGGGACGAGATGACGCGCATCATCTGGCAATGGATCCGCGAGCGGCTGATCCTGCCTTTCCTCGAAATCGATCTCAAATATTTCGATCTCGGCAT
>JBBQJX010000031.1:0-10447 GCA_038326295.1 Sphingomonadales bacterium | reverse complement strand
CTTAGCGGCCGCCGTCCCCGTCGGAAGCGCGTCCACCCGCGCCAGACGCACCCGCCCCGGCTCGGCAATCGCCTCGCGCCGCACCTCCACCATCAGCATCCCCCCCTCCGCAACCCCCGACGGCGCGGGATCGAGCAGCGCCTCCTCGTCGCCAAGGCTCACGAACGCGCGCCCCCCATCGCGCCCGAGAAGCCGCGCCAAAGCCCGATCGCCCACGCGCGCGCCCGGGCGCTCGATCCGATACGCCACCGGCACTCCAGCCTCGAACAGGATCGCGCGCGCCTCGCCGATCCCGTCCTCGTACAGCGCTTCAGACAACAGGCAGCCCCGCAGTGCGCAGCGCCATGCGCGTCTCGTAAAGCGGCAGTCCCATCACCCCCGAGAACGAGCCCGACAAGAACCGTACATATGCCTCCGCCCGCCCCTGAATCGCGTAGCCGCCTGCCTTGCCGCTCCATTCGCCGCTGGCAAGGTAGGCGGCGATCTCGGCGGTGCTCAGCAGCTTGAACGCGATCACGGTGGTCGACAGACGGTGGCGCGCTTTAGCTTGCACGTCGATCACGGTTACCCCCGTCAGCACGCGGTGGCGGCGGCCGCTCAGCAATTGCAGGCAGGTGTGCGCCTCCGCCTCGGTCTGCGCCTTGGGGAGCAAGCGGCGGCCCACGGACACGACCGTATCGGCTGCGAGCACGATGCAACCCGGGTGGCGAGCGGCCACCAGCGCCGCCTTTTGGTGGGCCATTCGCGCGGCGTAGGGCGGGGCGAGTTCGCCGGGGTGCGCGGTCTCGTCCAGACCGGCGGGATCGACCTTGTCGGGCACCACGCCCAGCCGCGCGAGCAGTTCCAGACGGCGCGGCGAGGCGCTCGCCAGGACCAGCATGTTATTTGAACCGGTAAGTGATCCGGCCCTTGGTGAGATCATAGGGGGTGAGTTCCACCAGCACCTCGTCGCCGGTCAGCACGCGGATGCGGTTCTTGCGCATCTTGCCCGCCGTGTGGCCGAGGATTTCGTGATCGTTCTCGAGTTTGACGCGGAACATCGCGTTGGGGAGCAGTTCGACCACGTGCCCGCGCATTTCGAGCAGTTCTTCCTTCGCCATCTAACCTCTTGTGAATTGCCGTTGATGCGCGCGGACATAGGCGCTTGTGGCGCGCTTGACCATGCGGGGGTGCGCCGCCACGTCGGTTGCATGGCCGATTTCGATGCGTTGCGCGAGGATTACCTGGCTCTGGACGAGGCGGAGGACCGGTATCGGTGGCTGATCGATCTGGGGCGCGCGCTGCCGGCGATGCCTGATGCGCTCAAGACCGAGGCGACGCGGGTGCGGGGGTGTTCGGCCAATGTGTGGGTGTATCCGGTGGAAGAGGGCGAGCGGCTGCGGTTTCTGGCCGATTCGGACGCGCATATCACCAAGGGGATCGTGGCGCTGATCGTGGCGCTGGTGGACGGGCGGCGGGCGGCCGAGCTGCGCGCGCTGGACGTGGAGGGGGCGCTCGCTCCGTTCGAGCTCGGGCGGCAGCTGAGTGCCAACCGGACGCAGGGCATCCCGAGCATGATCGCGCTGGTGCGCGAGACGGCGGGGCGGGTGGCGACCTAGGGGGCACCTAAGGTCACGAAGGTCATCGAGAATGCAGTTTTCGCGGTGGTTCGGGGGTGCGGTCGGGCTCGGGCAGTGCGTTTTGTTCAGATTGACAGAACATCGGACATGCGATCCTACAATGCAAGCGGGCGGGTGCCGCTCGTCGAGTTCTTCGGGCCGGGGCAGCGCAGGTGGCGGACCGGTAGTCGGGAGGAAGATCGGTTTGCTGTTCTGTTTCGTCCGCTTCCCATCGACCCGGCGGCGCTATGCGGTGAATGGGTTAGCTGTCCCCGGTTCTTTTATTACGATCCGCTCGGTCGGTTGTGGCAGACGAACGGATCGATGGGCGTGACGCAGTTCCTGCAGGACAGCGACGAGATCGCGGCCGAGTGTAATGGCGCGGGCGGCGTATTGCGGCGCTTCATGTGGGGGCCCGGCGTGGACGAGCCCATCCTCCAGGACGAGGGCGGCCTGCTCAACTGCTCGGGCTCGTGGCTGCTGCACACCGATCACCAGGGCTCGGTCGTTGCGCTGGCCGATTGCAACGGCAACCGCATCGCGGTCAACAGCTACGACGAATATGGCATCCCGGGGGCGAACAATTACGGCCGCTTCCAGTATACCGGCCAGGCGTGGCTACCCGAACTCGGCATGTACTACTACAAGGCCCGAATCTACTCGCCCACGCTAGGCCGGTTCCTGCAAACCGATCCGATCGGGTATAAAGACCAGATCAACCTATACGAATATGTCGCAAACGATCCGGTCAATGCGACGGACCCGAGCGGGGAATGTCCGTGGTGCGTAGGTTTCATCGTCGGCGTGGCCGTCGAAGCGGGCGCGCAATACATTGAGCATGGCCATGTGGACTTAAGCGCGGGAGGAATTGGCCGGTTAGCGGTTGCAGGAGCCGCCGGTGCTGTTGGGGGGGGTATCGGCGCAGGAGTCGCCCGAATTTCTGCAAATATCGCGGTTAGAGCGTTGGCAAATGGCGCGGCGGGAGCTGCAATCGGTGCCGGTCAGACGGCAGCAAATGCTAGAATAAACGGTCAGCACGTTACTGCCGGGCAACTTGCACGAGGAGCTGCTTTTGGCGCTGCTGGCGGCGCTGCTGGTTCCGCTGCATCAGATGCGGTTAGAGGCGGGGCGCGAGTTTTGGCTGAAAAGACTGGAATGAACATTGTTACACGGGCTGGACAAGTGGCAACACCTGCTGCTTCTTCGACACGCGACTCGGTAATCCGATCACTGTCTACAGTTTCGGGCAATGTGGCAGGGAACGCTCCGAGTGTTGGTGACTCTGTTCGGAACAGAGTCTGCAATCGCTCAAGCTCTGGGAGCTGCAATTAATGAGCGCAAAGTCAAAATATCTCTTCCTATTTTCGAGTTGGACGTTCGTGGTTCTCTTGATAACGGGAGCATTATTGAATTTTATTAGAAACTTGGCATATGGAATACCCTTGTTCCCCTTGAGACAGGGTCTGACAATCTTCATTGTATTTGCTGCTCTGGCGACCGCAATAGTCTGCGTAAACGTAGTTCGAAATGTTTTTACACGCGGCTTAGGCGACAACGATATCGCCGATTGAGCGGCGTGGCGGAGAATGAGCGAAAGCAAGATAAAGGCACTGTCTCTCGACAGGTGCCAAGTTGTTGTCTGCACATCGTTATTTAGGGAGACAGGCGTCGCTGAACGGGAATACGGTGACAGCTTACCCATTCACCGTATTTCCCGCGCCTGTCAGGTACAGCTAACCGATTTCCGCCCGGCGGTCGTACCCCCTTCTGCGACTGCGGGGCTGGGGAAATCGGTAAGCAGTCCCCTAGCCCCCGCGCACCTGCGCCTTCCTTCCGGGGGCGCGGCGGGCGAGCGGGCGGCCGAGGATGCGTTCGAGGCCGGCGATCCAGTCGCGTTCGCCCACCGGACGCCCGGTGGTTTCGCCAGCGCGCAGGCGATCGCTCGCCGCGATATCCTCGCCTTCGCCGAGGAATGCGGCGAAATCGCCGACGCCCTCGAGTAGCGGCCCGACGCGCACCAGCGGATCGTCCTTGCCGCGCAGATGCGCGCGCGTGCTGGCATAGCGCCACTGCGCGGGGCGCTCGCACAGGCGGGCGCGCACGGGGTTGTAGGCGAGATACAGCGCGGCGGCGCGCAGGTGTGGCTCGTCCATCGCCACGCTGCCGAAGCGGCCCTGGAAGAGGTGGCCGGTCCATCCCGCGCGCGCATTGATGTACCCCGCATAACGCCGGTGTGCTTCGCCGAGGGCGCGTGCGAGACCGTCCGCATCGCGCGGCACGAGGATCAGGTGGTAGTGATTGGGCATCAGCGCATAGCCCCAGCATTCGACGCCGCGCCGCGCGCATTGTTCGGCAAGAATATCGCGCAGGCCGCGCCAGTCCCCGGGTGTAAAGACGATCGGCTCGCGCCGGTTGCCGCGCTGCGTGACGTGGTGGGGCTGGCCGGGGACGACCGGGCGCGCGATGCGGGGCATGGCGCGACGGTAGTCCCGGACGGATCGGGGTCGAGGGGCGGGTAAATCGCTATCGGGGACAGCTAACTATTTCGTGGTTAGGGGGATAGCTGACCTATTTCGCCCTGCAATTCGGTGCCCATCCTTATCGCAATGGTGCGGGCGAAATCGGTAAGCTGTCCGCGATTGCCCGCGCCAACGCCAAGTCGCGCATGGACAGGCCGCCCGCGTCGTGCGTGGTCAGCAATATCTCCACCCGGCCGTACACGTTCGACCATTCGGGGTGGTGGTCGGCTTTTTCGGCGAGCAATGCCACGCGCGTCATGAAGGCGAAGGCTTCGACGAAGGTGGCGAACTTCCAGCTGCGCTGGATCGCGTCGCGGGTGGGGTGGAGGGTCCAGCCGGAGAGCGGGGGGAGGAGTTGGGTGCGCTCGGCGGGTGTCAGTCTGGCGATCATGTCCTCTCCCCTCGGGTGGCGACCCCGCCTATGTGAAGCACGATGGCGACGAACGAAACCCTGCCGCCCGATCTGCTGCGCATCGAGGCGCTGGCGCAGGCGGCGATCGAGCGGCTGCCCGATCTGTTTCGCCGGCATCTGGCGCACGTGTTGCTGCGGGTGGAGGATTTCCCCTCGGACGAAGTGATGGACGCAATGGGGCTGGAGAGCGAGTTCGACATATTGGGGCTGTATCAGGGCGTGCCGATGGGGGACAAATCGGCGATGGGGAGCGGCGCGATGCCCGATATCATCTTCCTCTATCGGCGGCCGATGCTCGATTACTGGGCGGATACCGGCGAGAGTCTGGAGCATATCGTGACGCACGTGCTGGTGCACGAGGTGGGGCATCATTTCGGCCTGAGCGACGACGATATGGAGCGCATCGAGGTGTCGTCGGCGTGAGCGGGCCCGAGTGGCGCACGTGGCCGGGGCTGACGCCCTATGCCGCTGCCGTGGACGCGATGGAGGCGCGCGTGGCGGCGATCCGGGCGGGCACCGCGCCCGAGGCGATCTGGCTGGTGGAGCATCCACCGGTCTATACGGCGGGAACCTCGGCGCAGGCGGCGGACCTGCTCGATACGCGGCTGCCCGTGGTGCCGACGGGGCGCGGTGGTAAACATACCTATCACGGGCCGGGGCAGCGCGTGGTGTATGCGATGATCGATCTGGACGCGCGCGGTCGCGACGTGCGGCGCTATGTGTCGGCGCTGGAGGGGTGGATCGTGGCGGCGCTGGGGGCAATCGGCGTGGAGGGGCACGCGATCCCGGGACGGACCGGCGTGTGGGTGGGCGAGGCCAAGATCGCGGCGATCGGCGTGCGCGTGCGGCGCTGGGTCACGTTTCACGGCGCGGCGATCAACGTGAATCCCGATCTCGCGCACTATGCGGGCATCCGGCCGTGCGGGCTGGACGCTGCCGTGACCAGTCTTGCCGCGCTCGGCGCTGTAACGAGCATGGGTGCCATGGACGCGGCGCTGCACGCGACGGCGACATCATTGTTTGGCAAGCTTGCGCGCGCCGGTTTGTTCCTGCAACCGAACGCCGAGGGGCGCGTTCGATAGCCGCTTGAGGCGTGGTTAAATTGCGGTTAGACGCATCTTCGGGAAGGGGACGATTTCCCATGAACGAGGATATCGCCCCAACCATCGAACCGACTGCAACGAACCGACGAGGAGTAGATATCATGGCCACCATCCTGAACACACTGAAGACCGCCACGCTGATCGCCGGCGCTGCGCTGCTCGTAACCGCGTGCGGCAAGAAAGCCGACGACACCACGACGGCGACCACCAGCACGACGACTACCGAGACGGCCCCCGCCACGGGCGCGATGACCGACACCGCCGCTGGCGGCGACACGGGCATGGGCACCGCGACGACCACCGCACCTGCGGCTGGCACCGACACGATGGCGACGACGCCAGCGCCGGCCGATACGGGTGCGATGGGCACCACCGACACGGGCACATCGACCACGACCGACACGACCACCGTCAAGAAGTAAGCCGTTCCTCGAATTTTCGAGGACCGCCGGAGGGCCGCCGCATCGTCGGCGGCCCTTTGCATATGGATTGCCGACCACCGGGAGGATCATGCGATGACGCTGGACGATATCACCGCCGAACTCCGCCGCCGCGCGGGCGACAATGCGGGCCTGGGCACCACGGTGAAGTTCGATTTCGGCGAGGACGGCACGATCTTCATCGACGATCAGGTCAAGCCGCCCGCGATCGACAATGTCGATCGGCCCGCGCAGTGCACGATGACCATTTCCAAGGACGATTTCGAGGAGATCGCCGCGGGAAAGCTGGACGCGACGATGGCGTACATGTCGGGCAAGCTGCGGGTGGACGACATCGCAACCGCGATGAAGATCGCGCAACTGTTGCGCTGATGGACCTGCGCGTCGGCGCCAAGGCGCGATCGGGCGGGTATCTGATGACGCGCGACGAGGTGATCGACTTCGCGCGCAAATATGATCCGCAGGATTTCCATCTGGACGATGCGGCGGCATCCGCGCACCCGCTGTTCGGGCGGCTGGCGGCGAGCGGCTGGCATACGTGCTCGGCGGTGATGCGGCTGACGGTCGACAGCTGGGACGCGGATGGTCAGCGGCCGCTGGGGGGTGCCGGGATCGACGAGATCCGCTGGCTGAAGCCGGTATATCCAGGCGATACGATCCACGCCGAGTTCGAGGTGCTGAGCGTGGCGGAAGGCAAGCCGCGCGCGGGGATGCGGCTGGCGCGCATCCTGACGACGACGTTCAATCAGGACGGGGCGACGGTGATGCGGCTGACGAGCAACGTGATTTTTCCAGGAGACTAACGCCGGGGCTGGGCCGCTGCGAGCGCGCGATCGAGCTGCGGATCGCCGGGGGCGCGCAGATCGGTGGCGGTGAGCGGCACCGCGATGTCGGGCACGACGCCGACGCCTTCGAAGGGTGAGCCATCGGCGAAGCTCTCGCGCTTGGTGGACACGCGCAGCTTCATGCCCAGATCGGCGAAGACGACCTGGTAGGGCTGGCCGGTCGATCCCCAGCTTGGCTCGCCCAGAACAGGGCCACGATGCGCGGTCTTGAAGCGGATGGCGAAATCCTCGCACGCCGAGGCGCAATGCCGATCGATCAGCAGCGCCGCGCGCCCGCCGAACGCGCCGGGGACGGGCTGTGTGATGTCCGGACCGTAGCGGACCATCGCCTTGGGAAGCGGATTGTCGTTCGGATCGAAAGAACCGTGCGCGTCGAACTCGGCGATCGTGAAGGGGGTGGCGACGACGGTCCCCGCATAGGGCCGATCCATCATCGCGGCGGCGAGCTTGCCCGGCGAGTTGCCGCCGCCGTTGCCGCGCACGTCGAACAGGATCAGCGGTGCGCGGCTATTGGCCTTGACCGCATCGACCGCCGCCGCCTCGAACTTCGGATCGTTGAAGCTGGGGATCGCGATCACCACGGTGCCGTCGGGCCGGACGGTTGTAGTGACCGCGTCCGGCGTGGTTCGGCCGCGCAGCGGCGCGGGCGGTGCGGAGCGATCGACGACGATGTGCCTGCCCCCGGCAAGCGTGAGCGTGAAGCGCTCGGGTAGCATGTAACGGCGCAGGACAACGAGGCTGTCGCGCGCGCGCGGACTGGACTGGCCGATCACCGCGCGGATCGGCGCGACCCATGTTTCGATCGGGACGTTATCGACTGCGACGATCACGTCGCCCGGGGCGAGCGGGGCGATGCGCGAGAGCTTGACCGTCCAGCGGCCACTTATCGGTTCGGCGTAGAAGGGCGCCGGGCGGGTATCCTCGTTCAGCGCTTCGTCGGTGAAGCCGGTGTGGCCGTTGTTCAGGCTGGCAAACAGCCGCATCGTGGCGAGGCTGAAGCTGCGCCGATCGGGGGCGGCGAGTGCCTCGGCCAGATAGGCGCGGAAGTGCGCGTCCCAATCGTAAGCGGCGGGTAATCCATCCCAATGCGCGAAGTAGCGGCGGACGGTGTGGTAGGTTTGTGCCGCGATCCACGCACGCTCCGCCATGTCCGGGTTGCGCGCCAGCGCGGCGGGTGGTGCGGGATCGGACGTGGCGGCGCTGACGGCGGGGGCGCAGAGGCCCAGCCCCGCGGCGATCAACGCGCTCGTCGTCTTGCGTCCAAATCCTGGCATCGCCGCACCCTGGCCTTCGATGCGCGGGCGTTACCAGAGCTGTATGGTTATAGCAACACAGTAGGGGCGATCAGCGCCACGGCGCATCCGCCGCGAGGTTGGCGGCGAGTGCGGGTTCCCAGCGATCGCCATTGGCGAGCAGCTTGGCTTTATCGTAGATGAGTTCCTCGCGCGTTTCAGTGGCGAATTCGAAATTGGGGCCTTCGACGATCGCATCGACCGGGCATGCCTCGGCGCACAGCCCGCAGTAGATGCACTTGGTCATATCGATATCGTAGCGCGTGGTCCGGCGGCTGCCGTCCTCGCGCGGTTCGGCCTCGATGGTGATGGCAAGCGCGGGGCAGACGGCTTCGCAAAGCTTGCAGGCGATGCAGCGTTCCTCGCCGTTGGGATAGCGCCTGAGCGCATGTTCGCCGCGAAAACGCGGACTGATGCGGCCCTTTTCGAACGGGTAATCGATCGTCGCCTTGGGGCGCAGCGCATATTTGGCCGAGAGCGCGAGGCCCTTGACGAACTCGATCAACAGCAGCGATTTCGCATGATGGGCGAGGGAAGCCATCGTTACAGCACTTTCCCGAACTGGCCCGAGAACAGCAGCCAGCCCGATACGAGGAATACCCAGATCAGCGAGATGGGGAGGAACACCTTCCAGCCAAGGCGCATCAGCTGATCGTAACGGTAGCGCGGCACGATCGCCTTGATGAGCGCGAAGAGGACGAACACCAGAAACATCTTGCCGACGAACCAGAGGAAGCCGGGCACCAGATACAGCGGTGCCCAATCGACCGGCGGGAGCCAGCCGCCGAGAAATAGCACGCTGGTGAGCGCGCACATGAGCAGGATGTTGGCGTATTCGCCGAGCTGGAAGAGCGCGAAGGACATGGACGAATATTCGACCTGATAGCCGGCCACGAGTTCGCTCTCCGCCTCGGGCAGATCGAAGGGGGGGCGGTTGGTCTCGGCAAGCGCGCTGATGAAGAAGATGACGCCCATGGGGATGAGCAGCGGATTGAAGATGTTGGCGTTGAGCACGCCGAGCACGCTGGCGCGTTGCGCGCAGACGATGGTCGACAGGTTGAAGGCGTCTGCGCTGCGGCCGAGGCAGCCCGCGCGACGGGCCAGATCGGAGGTATCGGGTGCGCCGCCGGCCCATGCGGCGGCGTAGAGCACGACGCAGACGATGACGAAACCGATCGACACCTCGTAGCTGACCATCTGCGCGGCCGAGCGCAGGCCGCCCAGGAACGGATATTTCGAGTTGGAGGCCCAGCCCGACATGATGATACCGTAAACGCCGAGGCTGGAGACCGCGAACAGGTACAGCAGGCCGACATTGATGTCGGCAAGGACGGCCTGCGCATCGAAGGGGATGACCGCCCACGCGACCAACGCCAGCGTGAAGGTGAGCGCGGGGGCGAGCAGGAAGATGCCCTGGTTCGCGCCCGAGGGGATGATGGTTTCCTTGAGGAACAGCTTGAGCCCGTCCGCGAAAGACTGGAACAGGCCGAACGGGCCGACGACATTGGGGCCCTTGCGCATCTGGACTGCCGCCCAGACCTTGCGGTCCACCCACACGATCATCGCAACCGAAAACAGCAGCGGCAGCACGAGCAGCAGGATGAAGCCGAGCGTGCCGACGAAATAGCCGGGCTGCTGGCCCAGGTATGATTGGAGGTAGGCGATCATGCAGCGCGCCATAGCAGGGGTGAGCGCGTGCGGGGAAGTGCGGCACGGCTTGTGGCGAGGGCGGCAAGCGCCCTAACGAGCGGGCATGAAACTCGCGACATTGGACGATGGGAGCCGGGACGGACGGCTGCTGGTGGTAAGCCGCGATCTGGCGCGGTGCGCGCCCGCGCCGCTGCCGACGATGCAGGCGGCGCTGGACGACTGGGCGACGGCCGAACTGCGGCTGCAGGCCGCAGCCGCCGCGCTGGAGGCGGGCGGCGGCGAAGCGTTCGATCCGGCGCGCTGCCTCGCCCCACTGCCGCGCGCCTATCAGTGGGTGGATGGATCGGCCTATGTGAACCATGTCGAGCTGGTGCGGCGGGCGCGCGGGGCGGAGCTGCCGCCGAGCTTCTGGACCGATCCGCTGGTCTACCAGGGCGGATCGGACGATTTCGCGCGGCCGGTGGGGCCGGTCGTGTTCGTGGACGAGGCGCACGGCATCGATATCGAGGCCGAGGTGGCGGTGGTGACGGGCGACGTGCCCATCGGCGCGGACGCTTGCGTGGCGGCGGCGAGCATCCGGCTGCTGAT
>JBBQJX010000030.1:0-10450 GCA_038326295.1 Sphingomonadales bacterium | reverse complement strand
TGCTGCGCAAAGCCGACGAACGGTCGATCACCAGCGTATGGCAGCGCATCGGCTCCCTGCTCGACCGCTTCCCGCCAGCCGAATGCGCCAACTATCTCCGCAACTCAGGATATACGCAACGTGACCCGATCACACTCTAGGGCGCGACCAGGAAGCTGCCGCAATTGTTTGATCGGGATCCGGTCGTACGGGTCTCTATTCGCCCCGGCTGTATCGGATGGGGCTAAGCGAAGCGAGCACCGAGTTTAGCGCAAGCGCGTCCAGGTCTGCGATGTGCAGGCCACCCCGCCGAACAGGCAGCCTTTCGCCACCAACGATTGCGGATTGATCAGCGTCAGGGTGCCGGAGAAAGTTTTATCAATATCGGGCACATAAACCTTGCCGCGCCACACATTGGGCTTGTCGGGGGTTAAACCCCGGAACAATTGCATGCCCACGAGTTGCTTGTTGCCGCCGCGCGCCGAATCGGCTTTGGCCTTGGGGCTGGCCCAGATCACCGTGCCGCAAAACTTCTTTCCGCACGGGTGCGCATCGACGCGCACGCTTCTGGAAGGATTTGTCCATATTCCAAGCCTGCCGACGGCGTGCGCCCCGCCCGGTGCCAGGACCATAATTGCTGCCGCTACCACCGTTGCGCGCACCGTTCTGCTCCCATCCTGACGATCCGAAAGTGATATACCGATCTGCGCTCGCTCGCCAAGCCGAAGCCTTGCGATTGCAACGCCGCGCGCGCCGGGCCAAGGGAGTGGGGCACCCTTTCCAGCCAAGGTCCGCCCCATGCGCCTCGACGATGAACGCGAAAGCACGAATATCGAAGATCAGCGCGGCTCGGGTGGTGGCGGGGGTGGTGGCTTCGGCTTTGGTGGCATTCCGTTGGGTGGCGGGGGTCTTGGCATCGGCGGGATTATCATCATCGGCATCATCTGCCTCGTGCTCGGCATCAATCCGCTGACCCTTCTCGGTGGCGGTGGCGGTGGCGGACAGGTGCAGACGGGACCGGGCGCCGGATTCCAGCCCGCCCGCCAGGGCGCACCCGCGCCAGGCAGCGCGGAGGCGAAAGCCGATGTGTTTGTGCGCAAGGTGCTCGCCACCACCGAGGACACCTGGGGCGCGATCTTCAAGGCCAACGGGCAGACCTATCCGCAGCCGCGCCTCGTCTTCTATTCGGGCAGCGGCACCTCGGCATGCGGCGCGGCACAGTCCGCGATGGGGCCTTTTTATTGCCCCAATGACCGCAAGGTGTATCTGGATACCGCCTTCTTCGACGAGCTCAGCCGCCGCTTCGGCGCGCCCGGCGATTTCGCCGCCGCCTATGTGATCGCGCACGAGATCGGGCACCACGTCCAGACCGTCACCGGCCAGATGGAGCGTGCACAGCGCAGCGGCCTCAGCCAGGAAGGGGCCGAGGGCGCGCAGGTGCGCATCGAACTTCAGGCGGATTGCTACGCGGGCGTGTGGGGCAACGCCAACAAGGCGATCCTGGATCCGGGCGACATCGACGAGGCGCTTCGTGCGGCGACCGCGATCGGCGACGATACGCTCCAGCGCGCGGCAGGGCGACGCGTCAGTCCGGACAGCTTTACCCACGGCAGCTCGGCGCAGCGCAATCGCTGGTTCAAGCGCGGCTACGATGGCGGCGATCCCGGCGCGTGCGATACCTTTGCTGCGCAGAGCCTTTAGTCGGCAGCCGGTCGTGCCGCAAACGGGGACAGCTAACCTATTGCGCCCGGCAAATGGGTCGCCAACGGCGCGATGGCGGCGCGCAATAGGTAAGCTGTCCCCGCTTCTCCCGCTTCTCCTCCTCGCCGCCTCGCCGCCGCGCATAAAGCTCGCCACCGTGCCCGAACAGGCGCGCGTCCACCTTGGCGCGAACGCAGACTGGGTGGCGCTCACCACGGCGGGCGTCTGGGCTGCGAGCGCCCGGCCGGACATGGTCCAGCGGATCGATCCGCGCACCAACCGCGTCGATGCGCGCGTGCCCTTGCCGGGTACCGCGTGCGCAGGGCTGGCCACGGGGTTCGGCAGTCTCTGGGTGCCGGTATGCGGGCTGCGGCCTGCCATCGTGCGAATCGATCTCGCGCGCGCGCGCATCCAGGCGGTATTGCCGCTCGAGGCGGTCGTCGCGGAATCGGGGATCGCGATCGGCGGGGACAGCCTTTGGGCACCGCTGGACGGCACCGGTCGGCTGGCGCGGCTCGATCCGGAAACAGGCCGTGTTCGCGCAATGGTTGCAGTCGCGCGCGGCACGTTCAATCCGCTCTACGCCGATGGCATGATCTGGGCGACCAGCGGGGCACGGCGCTCCATCGCGATGATCGATCCGGCGGTCGGTCGCACGATGGGTGCGATGCACGTCGGGCCGCAGCCACGCTTCCTTGCCTCGGGCTTCGGCGCGCTCTGGGCGCTCAATCAGGGCGATGGCACGGTCGATCGCATCGATCTGCGCACGCGCAGGCGCATCGCTACCATCCCCGCGCGCTCGCGCGGACGTGGTGGCGATATCGCAGCGGGGGAGGGTTATGTCTGGACCACCGTCGCGGGGACGCCGCTGACCGCGATCGATCCCGCCACCAACACGGTCGTTCGCCAGTGGACCGGGCCGGGCGGCGATTCGCTGCGCGTCGGTTTCGGCTCGGTCTGGCTGACCGATCTCAAGCGCGGAGACCTTGTGCGGCTTTCGGTCCCCGCGCTGCTCGCGCCCGCGCCTATTGCGGCGAAATCCGCAGCACCAGCCCGTTCGCCTCGTCGGTAAGCGCCCATATCGAACCGTCGGGGGCCTGCGCCACGTCGCGGATGCGGTGCCCCATCGCGAATCGCTCCTCGCCCGTCACCCTCTCGCCCGAGATTTCAAGTCGGGTGATCGATTGCTGGCCGAGATCGCTGATAAACAGATTGCCCTGCCAGCGCGGGAAAAGGTCGCCGGTATACCAGGCGATGCCCGAGGGTGCGATCACCGGGTCCCAATAGTAGACCGGCTGCTCCATCCCCGCCTGCTGCGTGATGTCGCCGTTGATCGGTGAGCCGTTATAATCTTCGCCATATGTGATCACCGGCCAGCCATAGTTCTTCCCCGCCTTTGGCGCGTTCAACTCGTCGCCACCGCGTGGCCCGTGCTCGATCGTCCACAGCTGACCGGTGGTGGGGTTGATTGCGGCCCCTTGAGGATTGCGATGGCCGTAGGACCAGATTTTGGACGTGAGCGAGTTTGACCCCCGGTAGAAGGGATTGTCCGTTGGCGCACTGCCGTCCTGGTTAACACGCACGATCTTGCCCATACCGTACGCTAGATCCTGCGCACGCTCGCGGATGGGCACATCGGAGCGTTCGCCGTTGGTGATGAACAGCTTGCCATCGGGCGCGAGCACGATGCGGCCGCCGAAGTGATTGTGGCTGCCCCCGTAAGACGGGTTCTGCTGCCACACGGTACGCCCATAACTCAGCTTCAGATTGTTGCCCGCCGCCGGATTGCCGGTCGCGCAGCGCGCGGTCGTGCCGGTATCACCGTTCGTCCCGCGTACCGACGCGTATGTGTAGCAAATCCTGAGCGGATTGCTCCCCGGAATGACGAGTACGTCGAGCAACCCTCCCTGGCCCTGATAGCTCACCTTGGGCACACCCACGATCGGCGGGAGCAGCGTGCCGTTGGCGGCGATGATACGCATCCGGCCGGGCTTCTCGGTCACAATCGCACGGCCATCCGGCAGGAAGTCCAGCCCCCACGGATATTCCAGGCCCGAAGCAATGGTCTCGACCTTGAACGCGACCCCCGATCTCACCTCGTCCGCCCGGGTCTGGCCGGCAAAGGCGGGCACTTGGTCGGGTCGATTGGCGGGGCCTTGCTGCACGGGCGCGGCGGATGCGGTGGCGAGCGTACAGGCGGAGGCGAGTAGCAGGAGGATTGTGCGGCGCATGAGATTATCCTTTGGGCGGGGAACTCCAGTCTGGAACACTCTCCAGCGCGATCATGTCCGCGACCGCGACCCGCTTTGCGACGAGCTGCCATTGAGTGCCGCTGACCATCGCTTCGGGCACCAGTGGGCGCGAATTGTAGGTGGACGCGAGGCTCGCGCCATAGGCCCCCGTCGTCATGATCGCGACGCGATCGCCCGCGCCGACCGCGTCCATCGCGCGGCCGCGCGCGAAGGTGTCGCCGCTCTCGCATGCGGGGCCGACCACGTCGGCGGTGTAGCTCTCTCGGCCGGGCGTGACCGCGCGGATACCGTGGAAGGCACCGTACAGGCTGGGGCGCAACAGATCGTTCATCGCGGCATCGATCACGACGAAACGTCTGTCCTCTCCCTGTTTCACTAGCGTGACCGTCGCGACGAGCACACCTGCTTCCGCGACGAGCAGCCGCCCGGGCTCGAAAATCAGCCGCGCGTCCCAGCCGTTGGTCGCGCGCTCCACCACCGCGCCATACTCCTCGATCGCGGGGGGGACAGGTTCGCCGGGTTCGTAGGCCACACCCAGGCCGCCGCCGAGGTCCATGGTTTCGATCGCGTGTCCTGCGTCGCGCAGCGCGCGCATCAGCGTGCCGAGCGCCTCGAAACTGCGCTCGAACGGCTCGAGCGACGTGAGCTGGCTGCCGATATGGACCGCCAGCCCCTGCACGCGCAGCCCCGGAAGCGACGCAGCCAGATCGGCGGCCGCCAGCGCACGGGCGGCGGGGATGCCGAACTTATCCTCCTTGCGGCCCGTGCTGATCTTGTTGTGCGTGCCCGCCTCGACATCGGGGTTGACGCGCAGCGCCACGCGCGCCTCGACCCCCATTCGCGTCGCCACCGCGCTCAGCATGTGCAGCTCGGGCTCGCTCTCCACGTTTATCTGCGAAATGCCCGCTGCAAGCGCTGCCTCGTGCTCGGCCAGGGTCTTGCCGACGCCTGAAAACACGATTCGCTCGGGCGGCACCCCGGCCTTGAGCGCGCGCAGCATCTCGCCGCCGGAAACCACGTCCGCGCCCGCGCCCTTGGCCGCCAATGCGGCGATCACGCCCAGGTTGGGATTAGCCTTGACGGCGAACGCGATCAGCGAACCATGGGGAAGGGCGGCGGCGAGGCGATCGTACTGATGTTCGATCCCGCCACGCGAATAGACATACACCGGTGTCCCGACTGCGTCGGCAATCTCGGTCAGGGGCACCTCCTCGGCATGGAGCACGCCATCGCGCAGCGCGAAGCCGGGGTAGGTGACTGCGGCCCGACCCCCTCCGTCGGCTTCGCTGCCACCTCCACCGTAAGGGGATGGGTACCCCTCCCTCCCTGGGGGAGGGGCCCGAAAGGCGGAGGGCGCGGGCCGCGCGAGGTTGTGCAAATCGAGCGTCATCGGCCCTGCCCCGTCGGCGGCAGGTCGAACGGATCGTCCTGCCGTTCCCGCTCGGGGCGGCGGATCACGTCGTCGATGCGCGTCGGTTGCGAATCGGGGGGCGGGGTCAGCCCCTGCTCGGTGGTCGCGGGCGCGCTTTGACCATAGCCGATTGGCGGCAGCGGGGTTCCGGCGAGCGGCTTCAGCGTCCCCTTGCGCCCGCACGCGCCCGCGGCGAGCGCCATGAGCGCGGCCACGATCAGCAGGCCGCGCCTCATGCCTGCCCCCGCGCTGCGGCAATCGCCTCGCGCACGCGCGCGGGCGCGGTGCCGCCAAAGCTGGTGCGGCTGTTCACCGATTGATCGACGTCCATCAACATCTCCCGCGCGATCCGGGGATCGATCCCGGCAAGGTCATCGTCGCTCAGTTCATGCAGCGCCACACCGCGCGCTTCGGCGGCGGCGACTGCGCGACCGGTGATATGGTGCGCTTCGCGAAAGGGCACATCCGCCACGCGCACGAGCGCGTCGGCAAGATCGGTCGCGGTCGAATAGCCGCTGGCCGCGACCGCACGCATCCGTTCGGGCACGAACTCGATCTCGCGCATCATGCCCGTCATCACCGCCAGACACAGCTCCAGCGTGTCCGCCGCCTCGAAGACGATGCGCTTGTCCTCCTGGAGGTCCTTTGAGTACGCGAGCGGCAGGCCCTTCATCACCACGCCGAGGTTCTGGAACGCGCTCAGCAACTGCGCGGCCTTGGCACGCACCAGCTCGGCCGCGTCCGGATTGCGCTTCTGCGGCATGATCGAGGAGCCCGTTGACCACGCATCGGGCAGGCGGACGAAGCCGAAGGGCTGGCTGGCCCACAGCACGATCTCCTCGGCCAGCCGGCTGAGGTGGAGGCCGCAAATCGCGGCGGCGGAGAGGTAATCGAGCGCGAAATCGCGGTCGGAGACGGCATCGAGGGAATTGGCCATCGGCGGTGTCAGGCCTAAAACCTCGGCTGTCGCATCGCGATTGATCGCAAATCCGGTCCCCGCCAACGCGCCCGCACCCAGTGGGCTGCCCTCCATCGCCCAAGCGACCCGCTCGAACCGGACGAAATCACGATCAATCATTTCGTGATAGCTCATCAGGTGGTGACCCAATGTGATCGGCTGGCCGACCTGAAGGTGGGTGAAGCCCGGCAACACGGTTCGGGTATGATCTGCAGCCCGGTCCAGCAGCCCTGCCGCAAGGTTGCCTAGCGCTGCGCTGGCCCGCTCGGCTGCACCGACTACCCACAGCTTGAACCCCGTCGCCACCTGATCGTTACGCGACCGCGCCGTGTGCAGCCGCCCCGCCGCCGGGCCGATCAGCTCGGCCAGCCGGGCTTCCACCGCCATATGAATGTCCTCGGCATCGCAATCATGCGGAGGCCCGTCCGTCGCGGCCCATTCCTCCCCGATCCGCTCCAGCCCGCCCAGGATCGCGGTCGCGTCCTCCCCCCCGATAATCCCGCAATCGCGCAGCATCGTCGCATGCGCGACGCTCCCGCGCAGATCCTCGCGCCACATGCGGCGGTCCACTTGCAGCGATCGGTTGATCCGGCGCATCAGATCGGACGGGCCTTCGCCGAAGCGCCCGCCCCACATCGGATCGGCCCTCATGCGTCCCTCGTCGCTCATCCCGCTCGCTATCCTCATGCTCGCCGCGCCGTTTGCCCTGCCTGGCGATAGGCAGGCCGCCGCCGCCGCGCAACCGGCCGAGCCCAAGCTCGATCGCAGCCACGCGGGCGAGGTCGCGCCGACCGCGCCGTTCATCGACAAGGCGGGCACCATCCACCGCCTCGCCGAGTTTGCGGGCAAGCCGCTGCTGGTCAACCTCTGGGCCACCTGGTGCGCGCCGTGCATCGCGGAGATGCCCGCGCTCGATCGCCTTGCCGCCAAGCCCGGCGCACCGCGCGTGATCGCGGTTTCGCAGGACCTCGGCGGCTGGCGCGCGATCGATCGCTTCTTCGCGCCGGGCAAGTTCAAGGCGGTTGCGCCCTATCTCGATCGCGATAATGCGCTCCCGCTTGCCTACCGCGCTGCGGGGCTGCCGATCAGCGTGCTCTACGATTCAAAGGGCCGCGAGGTGTGGCGCGTGGCGGGGCCGCTCGAATGGGACCGGCTCGATGCCGCGAAGCTCGCCGCGCGTTAGTCGCGCAGCAGCTCGTTGATCGCGGTCTTGGCGCGTGTACGGGCGTCGACGGTCTTGACGATGACCGCGCACGCGAGGCTGGGGCCGCCGTCTGTGGCGGGCATCGTGCCGGGCACCACCACGCTGTAGGCGGGGACGCGGCCGTACATCACCGTGCCGCTCGCGCGGTCGACGATCTTCGTCGATGCGCCCAGGAACACCCCCATCGAGAGCACCGCGCCCTCTTCCACGATCACCCCCTCGGCCACTTCGGAGCGCGCGCCGATGAACGCCCCGTCCTCGATGATGGTCGGCGCGGCCTGCAGCGGTTCGAGCACGCCGCCGATCCCCGCGCCGCCCGAAATGTGGACGTTGGCGCCGATTTGCGCGCAGCTGCCCACGGTCGCCCAGGTGTCGATCATCGTGCCGTCGCCGACGCGTGCGCCGATGTTGAGGAAGCATGGCATGAGGATCGCGCTCGGTGCCACATACGCGCCGCGCCGCACGATCGCGCCCGGGACCGCGCGGAAGCCTGCGGCGGTGAAGGCGGCCTCGTCCCAGTCGGCATATTTGAGCGGGACCTTGTCCCAACCGCCGGACATGCGTTCGTTGGCGTTCAGGCGAAAGCTCAGGAGAACCGCCTGCTTGAGCCACTGGTGCACGTGCCACGCGCCGTCCACCTTCTCGGCCACGCGAAGCGCCCCCGTGTCCAGCCCGTCGAGCGCCGCCTCCACCGCTTCGCGCGCGCTGCCGCGACTGTCTGGTCCCAGTTCGGCACGTGCCTCCCACGCCGCTTCGATCGCGGCTTCGAGCACGCTCACGCCGCCACCGCCAGCGGCAGCCGCAGCCCATCCAGCCATGTGCCTACGTCCTCGATCTCGATGTCGATATAGTCGGGCGAAGCATCCGCCCCGCCGCGCTCGGAGCCGTTATTAACCCAAACCGTCGTCATCCCCAACGCCTTGGCGGGCTGAAGATTGCGCGCCATGTCCTCCACGAACAGCGCTCGTGTGGGATTGATCGCGTATCGCTCCACCAGCATCGCATAGGCGGCGGGATCGGGTTTGGGGCGATAGTCCATGCCGTGAATGCAGTGGATCGCCTCGAACGCGCCGCTCAGCCCGAGGCGCACCAGCACGCGCTCGGCATAGGCGGTGTCCGCATTGGTGAAGATCAGCTTGCGCCCGGGCAGCCGCGCCATCGCGGTCACCATTCGCGCATCGGGCGCAACCGTCTCCATATCGATATCATGCACATAATCGAGGAAATGCCCCGGCTGGACGGCGTGCTCGTCCATCAGCCCGCGCAGCGTGGTGCCATGGCTCGCCCAGAACGCCTTCTGCACGCGCCGAGCCTCCCCGGCATCCACACCAAGCAGCCGCTGGATGAACTGCCCCATCTTGACGTCGATGCGCGGAAACAGCCCGGCCGAGGGGGGGTAGAGCGTGTTGTCCAGATCGAACAACCAGGTGTCGATGTGCGAGAGGTCCATGGGAGCGGGCGGTAGAGCGGGCGACGCGTGCGCGCAACGGGCGGTGACGGCGCGGGGCAATCGGAGTATGCAGGTGGGAATGGCAACCGTGCTCGCCCCCGATCCCGCCGCCTACGATGTCGATACGCTGGCATGGGCGGAGCGACAGGCGGAGCTGCTGCGCGCCGGACGGTTCTTGCAGGCGGACATTTCGGCAATCGCCGAGGAGATCGAGGAGTTGGCGGGTCAACAGCGAAGGGAGCTTCGCAATCGATTGACGACGATCGTTCAGCATTGGCTGAAACTGGAAATCTCGCCACACCGGGAACCGAAAAATGGCTGGCGGCAGACCATCCGTCACGCGCGTGTCGAAATTGGAATATTGCTCGAAAATAGTCCGTCGCTTCGACGGGAGACAAGCGCAACGCTGGCGAAAGCCGCGGTGGACGCAGCGATGCTCGCGATCGGCGATCTGGCCGACTTCGGGGAACTCGATCGCGAGCGCGTACTGCGGATCAAGGCCCGGAGTTTCACCATCGACGAAGTGCTGACCGGCAAACTACCCTGAGCGGCCCGCGTCAGCGCGTCACTGCCGAGAACGTCCGCCGGTGTGCCAGCGTCGGCAGCCGCGTCCGTGCGCGGTCCACCGCGTCCAGGTCGAGGTCCGTCGATGCGCCACCCTCGCTGTCTCCCATATCCAATAGGACCGCCCCCCACGGATCGACCACCAGGCTGTGCCCGAATGTCTCGCGCCCGTCCGCGTGTACGCCCGATTGCGCGGCGGCGATGACGAACGCGCCGCTCTCGATCGCGCGGGCGCGCAGCAGCGTGTGCCAGTGCGCCTCGCCGGTGGGCCGCGTGAAGGCGGCGGGGACCGCGATCATCGCGGGTGCGGTCTCGGCGAGCGCGCGGTACAGTTCGGGGAAGCGCATATCGTAGCAGATGCTGAGCCCCAACGGCCCCCAAGGGGTTCGGGCCACCATCGCCTGCGCGCCGGGCATGAAGGTGGCGCTCTCGCGGTAGCGTTCGCCGCCGCCCAGATCGACGTCGAACAGATGGATCTTGTCATAGCGCGCCGCGATGCCGCCATCGGGATCGATCAGGAACGCGCGGTTCGCCAGCCGATCTGCGCCGGGCGCGGGCCGGATCGCCAGACTGCCCAGCTGCACCCAAACGCCGGCTTGGCGCGCGGCCCTGCGCGCTGCCGCGAGTGTCGGGTCGCCCGCTTCGTCGGTCGTGTTCGCCAGCAGACGGGCCCGATCCCGGTCGAGCAGGCCGCTCATCTCGGGCGTGAAGACGATCCGCGCGCCTTCGGCCGCCAGATCGCGCACGCCTTGGGCCACCGCGCGCGCATTGTCTTGTGAGACGATGCCGCTTCGCATCTGCAATACGCCGATGCGAAGCGATCCGGTCATGCCGCGAGAAGCGGGTCCAGTCCGCCCTTCCGGTCGAGCGCGGCGAGTTCGTCCGAGCCGCCGATGTGCTTGCCGTCGATGAACACCTGCGGCACCGTCCG
>JBBQJX010000029.1:0-10507 GCA_038326295.1 Sphingomonadales bacterium | reverse complement strand
GTTCGGCTCGCCGATCGGATCGGCGCTGATCTCGTTCGGGGTTGGGACGATCGCGCTCGTTGTGGTGGTGCTGGTGCTCGGCTTTCGGCCCAACATGGCGGCGGTGCGCGCACTGCCCTGGTATGCGTGGGCGGGCGGGCTGTACGGCGCGCTGTTCGTCAGCGTCGCGGCCTACAGCGCGCCGAGGCTGGGAGTGGGACCGACGCTGATCCTGCTGGTAGCGGGGCAACTGGTGGCAGCGCTGCTGATCGACAATTACGGCCTGTTCGGGCTGGCACGCCAGCCGCTGACCATGCTGCGGCTGGCGGGGGTGGCGCTGGTGGTCGCCGGGGTGGTGCTGGTGCGGCGGGGTTAGGAGAGGGGCGAGCTTACCCCTCGAACGCCCGCAGCAGCTTGGCGACGTCGCCGTTCAATTCGGTGTCGGCAATGCGCAACTCCTCGATGCGTTTGACGCCGTGCATCACCGTCGTGTGGTCGCGCCCGCCGAAGCGTCTGCCGATTTCGGGCAGGCTGCGCGGGGTGAGCTTCTTCGCCAGATACATCGCCACCTGCCGCGGCCGCGCGACCTCCCGCGCGCGGCGCGGGCTGAGCAGATCGGCGAGTTTCAGGCCGTAATAGTCGGCGGTCTTGCGCTGGATTTCGTCGATGGTGATCCGCCGATCATGCGCGCGCAGCTGATCGGCGAGCACCGATCGCGTGGTCTCGAGCGTGACCGCCTTGTTGGTCAGCGTGGCATAGGCGGCCACCCGCGTCAGCGCGCCTTCGAGTTCGCGCACGTTGGACGTGATCTTGCGCGCGAGGAATTCGAGCACGTCGGTCGGGCAGGCGACATCGGGCAACTGGCCGAGCTTGGCGTGGAGCACGTTCAGCCGCAGCTCGTAATCCGCCGCATCGATGTCTGCTACCAGCCCGCCCGCGAGGCGCGAGAGGATGCGGTCCTGCAGACCGGCCAAGTCCTGCGGGCCGCGGTCCGCACTGATGACGACCTTGCGACTCGAGGAGATGAGCTCGTTCAGCGTGTGGAAGAATTCCTCCTGCGTCGATTCCTTGCCCGCGATGAACTGCACGTCATCGATCAGCAGCAGATCGAGCGCGCGCAGGCGCTGCTTGAACGCGATCGTTTCCTTCGCGCGGATGGCGGCGAGGAATTCGACCATGAATTTTTCGGCCGACATGTAGGCGACACGCGCATCGGGGCGGCGCTTGAGCGTCTCCCAGCCGATCGCGTGCATCAGATGCGTCTTGCCGAGCCCGGTGCCGCCGTGGAGGAACAGCGGGTTGAAGTTGACGGGTCCGCCTTCCGCGAGCGCACGGGCCGATCCATAGGCGACCTCGTTCGATTTGCCAACGATGAAGCGATCGAAGCGCAGCCGGGGCTCGAGGCCGGACGCGTCCTCCTGTGGGGGAACGGCGTCCGAAGGCGCGGGTGCGAGGCGCACCGGCGAGGGCATCGCGTGCGCGGCGCGCACCACAAGGCGGACGCCGCGGATCGTGGGGAGCGCGGCGGTCCACAGCCCGCGCAGCCGCTCAAGGAAATTGTTGCGCACCCACTCGCAGGTGAAGTGGGTGGGCAGCGCGAGCACGATCTCGCCCTCATCGAGTGCGGCAAGGCGGAGCGGATCGAGCCAGCTGAGGAACGTCCGCTCGCCGAACTCGGCGCGCAGCTGATCGCGAATCTGGCCCCACGCGCGGAGCGCGGCCGGATCGATGGCGGGAACGGAGGGAATCGGGGTGGCCATGGAGTGGCGTCCATATCTGCTGGAAGGTAGGGAGCGGCCGTTGGTGGGCCGGGCGGACGGCGCGGGCGCGGATCAGCGGTGGCGCGCGGCATCCTTGCTCGGGCAAACGATTGCGGAGCGAATATCGGGCCGATACTCATTGGAACAGGCACCCGACTTCTCGTCTCGAATACACATGATGGTCACGGTCACGCCAATCACGAACCCCTCTCTATCTCCGTCGACTTTGGCCGAACGGATACCTTGCCCCACGCGACCTTGTTTCGTCGCGCGGGCTTGCGTTGTTATTGTATTTCAGTGCGGCCCGGCGGCGATTCGCCCCTGACCTGCAGGCAATCTAGACTTGGGACGGGAGCGCGAGCAAGGGCGCGTGAGACCGGCGGACGCAAATAAAGCGTTTGACACGGGAGCGCGCGGATTGCTCTCGAACGCCCGTATTTTGCGGATTTATGACGGCTATGTGACAGTCCGACTCGCGATTCGCATGAAGGTTCCGTGACAAACATAAAAAAAGAGCGACCCGTGGCCGCTCTTTTTTACCATTCGACTCAAGGATTTGACCCGCGTTTTACCCGAGTTTGGCGATCCGCTGGGTCAGGCGAGAAATTTTTCTCGATGCAGTGTTTTTGTGAAGCACGCCCTTGGAGACCCCACGCATCAGCTCGGGTTCGGCGAGGCGCATTGCGGCGACGGCCTGCTCGGGCGTGCCCGACTCGATGGCGACCTCGACCTTCTTGATAAAGGTGCGGATACGGCTGACGCGTGCGCCGTTGATCTCGGCGCGGGCATTATTACGGCGAATGCGCTTTCGCGCCTGGGGGGTATTGGCCATCGGTCCTCGGGTCTGGTTACGTGCGGGGGCGCGCTCGCGAGGCACGCGCGGGCGCGCGACGCCGGGAGGCACCGTCCAAGCGGCACGCAATCGCGCGCGCGGTGCGCAAAGTCAACCCGTTGAACCCGTGCCCACGCGCGCTAAGGTCCGCCGCGAGAGGAACGAGCCATGTCCCAGCCACGCGTGCGCACTGCCGTATTCCCCGTCGGGGGGCTTGGAACGCGCTTCCTGCCCGCGACCAAGGTGATCCCCAAGGAGATGCTGCCCGTCGTCGACAAGCCGCTGATCCAGTATGCGGTGGAGGAGGCGCTGGCGGCGGGGATCGAGCAACTGGTGTTCGTCACCGCGCGCGGCAAGCAATCGATCGAGGATCATTTCGATCTTGCCTACGAGCTCCGCGCGCTGCTGCGCGAGCGGGGCAAGGACGACCGGCTGTCCGAACTGGCATCGACCGAGCTGACGCCCGGACGCATCGTGCACGTGCGCCAGCAGGAGGCGCTGGGGCTGGGCCATGCGGTGTGGTGTGCCCGCAGCGTGGTTGGGAACGAACCCTTCGCGGTGTTGCTTCCCGACGATCTGGTGATGAGCGATACGCCCGTGCTCGCGCAGATGTGCGCGGCGTACGAGGGCGTGGGCGGAAACCTGATCGCAGTCGAGCAGGTGCCCGCCGACCAGACCGGGCGCTACGGCATTGTGACGCCGGGCGCGAAGCGGGGCAACCTGACCGAGGTGGCGGGGCTTGTCGAGAAGCCCGATCCCTCGGTGGCACCCTCGAGGCTGGCGGTGATCGGGCGCTATATCCTCCAGCCCGAGGTGATGCACCTGCTCGGCGAGGGCAAGCGCGGCTCAGGCGGCGAAATCCAGCTGACCGATGCGATGGCGCAGCTGATCGGCCGCCAGCCGTTCAACGGTCTGGCGTTCGAGGGCCGCCGCTTCGATTGCGGCGACAAGGCGGGGCACTTGATGGCCAATATCGCCTTCGGCTTGGCGCGCGACGATGTCGGGCCTGCGGTGCGCGCCTATCTGCGCACGCTCGATTTGGGGCGCGGGGGCGAGTTGGCGGCGGTCGAGGGGGAGGGAGCGTTGCGGGTGGCTTAAGGCGCGCTTGTACCGCCGCAACCATTTACCAAATTGGCCGTTGCGGATATTGCGTTTGAAGAAGCCCTAGAGCATAGGGCATCGCCGATTGAGGAACAGGATCATGGGCACCCTCGCCTTCAGGCTCGACCAGTATCACGAACCGACCCCCGCCGAGATCGATGCAGCGCGCGAGGCGGCGCGCGTGCTCTCGGTCGCATCGGTGCATCGGCCGATGCGGATCGCGGTGGCGGGAATGGAGCCGTCGGACCCGATCGAGTTGCCGCCCGCTATTTTCAAGCAGGTTGTCGATTTGCTGATCCAGCTTGGCAATGGCAATACGGTGACGATCATGCCGGTGGAAGCCGAGCTGACGACTAGCCAGTCGGCAGACCTGATTGGTGTCTCCCGCCCGCACCTGATCAAGCTGATCGAGCGGGGCGAGCTGGGGTGCCGTCTGGTGGGGACGCACCGCAAGTTGCGCGTGAAGGATGTGATTGCTTACCGTGATAAGACCGATCTGGCACGCGCCGAGGGTCTTGCGCGGATGGCGGACCTGGATAGCGAACTCGGCCTCGATGTGGACGAGCCGGTAGGGGTGGATATCGGCGCGTGATCGTCGGCCGCTACGCTGCCGTCCTCGATGCCTGCGTGCTTCACCCGTCGTTCGCACGAGGGGCGCTGCTGTGGATGGCGGCGGAGCGGCTTTTCCGGCCGCTGTGGTCCGAACGGATACTCGTTGAATGGGAGCGAAGCCTGTTACGACGCTTTCCCGATCAGACCGCCGAGCGGCTCGCGCCGGTTCGCCAGCAGATGCTCGACCACTTCGAGGATGCGATGGTGACCGGGCATGAGCCGCTTGCGGCCGCGCTCGTCGCGACGCTTCCCGATCCCAACGACGTGCATGTGCTTGCGGCCGCCATCGTCGGCCGGGCGGACGCGATCATCACCGCCAACCGGCGCGATTTTCCAGCCGAGGCAGTCTCACCCTACCGGCTCGAAATCACCCACCCCGACGATTTCATCGTTGCCATGATTGATCTGGCGCCTGAACGCGCGGTCTCCTCGCTGCGTCGTCATCGCGGCGTGTTGCAAAAACCGCCGCTCGACGCGCACGCCTTCGTTGATAAGTTCGCAAAGACGGGGCTGGTGCAATCGGCGGCCCGGCTAAGGACCTTGACGGGCCTCCTCTAACCCAGATCCCGCGCCACATCGGGCCGTCGCAGTAGCGCGTCGATGTGGCTGGCGGTGTCGAAACTTTCGTCGGTGCGGAAGCGCAGTTCGGGCACCGCGCGCAGGCGCACGCGTTTGGCGAGCTCGGTGCGCAGCCATTTCACATTGGCGGCCAGCATCTTCGCCAGCTTGCTTTCGTCCTTGTGGCCCAGCGCGCGCACGAAGACGGTGGCGGTGCGCAGATCGGGGGTGACGCGCACCTCGGTAACCGTAAGGATCAGCCCGTCCAATGCGGGATCGCGCGAGAGCCCGCCGCGCGCGACGATATCGGCGAGCGCATGGCGCAGCTCCTCGCCCACCCTGAGCGGGCGGAGCGAGGGAGCTTCGGGGGTTTTGGTGGGCATGGCTTGTCTCGGTGTTACGCGGCGGGCGGTTCCCAGAGTTCGATCGGGTTGCCTTCGGGATCGTTGATGCGCGCGAAGCGGCCGGTTTCGGGGCTGTCCCACTCGGTGCGGGTTTCCGCCGCGATGCTGTGCGCGGCGAAATCGGCGAGCATCGCGGGCAGGTCGCTCACGCGCAGGTTGAGCATGTAGCGCCGGTCGGCTGGAAAGTAATCGGTGGTATCGGCGAACGGTTCGAAGACGAACGGGCCGCCGCCGACGGTCCACACATAGGGCTCGGGAGCGCCGGCTCCGGGCGTGGCGAGGCCCGCGCCGATGCCGAGCCGGTCGCGATACCAGGCCTTGAGCGCCTCGGGATCGCGCGCGCGGAAGAACAGGCCTCCTATGCCTTCGACAGCCATCGTCCACTCCCGTGGGCCGTATTGCCCATCGTCTTCTACAGCACCCGCGCGCGGTTTTCGACCTCGAACGTCTCGAGCACGTCGCCGGGCTTCATCTCGCCGAAGTTCGTGAAGGTGACACCGCACTCCACACCCGAGCCGACCTCGGCCACCTCGGCCTTGAAGCGCCGCAGCGAGCCGATTTCGCCGGTATAGAGGATGGTATCGTCGCGCAGGATGCGCGCCTTCAGAGCCTTGCGGATGACGCCTTCGGTGACGAGCAGCCCCGCCGCCTTGCCCTTGCCCGCCGCGAACACTGCCTGGATGTTGGCGCGGCCCACCACATGCTCGATCCGCTCGGTGCCGAGCTTGCCCGCCATCGCGAGCTTCATCTCGTCGATCAGGTCGTAGATGATGTCGTAATATTTGAGCGCCACGCCGTCGCGCGTGGCGATCTCGCGGGCTTTGGCATTGGCGCGCACGCCAAAGCCGATGATCGGGGCCTTGGACGCCGACGCCAGCGTCACGTCCGATTCGGTGATGCCGCCCACGCCCGAGTGCAGGATGCGCGCCTTGATCGCGTCGGTGCTGAGCTTGTTGATCGCGGTGACGATCGCCTGCATGCTGCCTTGCACGTCCGCCTTGACGATCAGCGGGAACTCCATCGTGGTCGACTCGCGGATGGCGAACATCGTCTCCAGCGTGGCGGGCACGCTGCTGGTGGTGCGCCTGCGCGTGATCAGGCCCTGGCGATAGGTCGCGATCTCGCGCGCGCGTGCATCGTTCTCGACCACGCCGAACGGATCGCCCGCATCGGGCACACCCGACAGGCCGAGCACTTCGACCGGCGTGGACGGACCGGCGGATTTCACCTGGCGGCCCTTGTCGTCGATGAGCGCGCGGACCTTGCCTGATTCGGCACCCACGACGAAGATATCGCCCACCCTGAGCGTACCGCGGTTGACCAGAACGGTGGCCAGCGGTCCGCGCCCCTTGTCGAGCTGGGCTTCGATCACGGTCGCCTCGGCTGGGCGGTTGGGGTTGGCGCGCAGTTCGAGCACTTCGGCCTGCAAAAGGATCTTCTCGATCAGCTCGTCCAGCCCGGTGCGCTTGAGCGCGGAGACTTCGACGTCCTGGGTATCGCCCGAGAGTTCCTCGACCACCACCTCGTACTGGAGCAGCGCCTGGCGGATGCGGTTGGGGTCCGCACCGGGCTTGTCCATCTTGTTGATGGCAACGATCATCGGCACACCTGCGGCGCGCGTGTGGTTGATGGCTTCGATCGTCTGCGGCATCAGCCCGTCGTCGGCGGCGACCACGAGCACGACGATGTCGGTCACGTTCGCGCCGCGCATGCGCATTTCGGTGAAGGCCTCGTGGCCCGGCGTATCGAGGAAGGTGATCTTCTCGCCGCCTTTGAGGGTGACCTGATACGCGCCGATATGCTGCGTGATGCCGCCCGCCTCGCCCTTGACGATGTCGGTGCCGCGCAGCGCATCGAGCAGCGAGGTCTTGCCGTGATCGACATGGCCCATGATCGTGACGACCGGTGGGCGCGGTTCGAGATCGACATCAATGTCCGCCGCACCGACGAGGCCGGTCTCGACGTCCGACTCGGAAACCCGCTTCAGTCGATGCCCGAAATCGGTGACGATCAGCTCGGCGGTATCCTGATCGATCGTGTCGGTCACCGCCGAGGGAACGCCCATCTTGAACAGCGCTTTCACAACGTCCGAAGCGCGCTCGGCCATGCGGTTGGCGAGTTCGGCCACCGTGATCGTCTCGGGCAGCACCACGTCGCGGACCTGTTTGGCCACCGGCCCGCCGCTGTTGAAGGCGCGCTTTTCCTTCTCGCGCGCGCGGCGGAGTGCAGCGAGCGAGCGGACGCGGACCGAATCATTATCGTCGAGCGCCTTGGTGACGCTGAGCTTGCCCGATTGGCGGCGGTCCTCGGCAGTGCGCGGGCGCGGGGGCGCGGGTTCGGGTCGGCGCAGCGGGGTAGCGGTGGGACGACGGAAGATCGGCCCGCGTGCCTCGCCGGTGGCTGCGGGCGCGGCGGCGATCGGGGCGGCGGCGGGTGCGCCGGGGCGTGCCGGGGCACCCGTACGGGGCGCAGCGGGTTGACCCGCAGATTCGGGCGCGACCGAAGGCCCCGTGGCGACGGGCGCGGGCGGCGGCGGGGCGGGGCGCGAGATGACCGCGCGCGGCACGGGGCGGAAGCCCGGCGCGGCCTCGCGCACGGGTGCTGGCGGACGCACGAAGGGAGCGGGCCCGGCAGGGCGGGCTGCGACGGTCGCGGCCGTCGCAGGGGCGACTTCGGCGCGAGGCGCGGCGGGGGCCTCGACGTCGATCGAGGGTGCGCCGGGGGTCGGCAGCGCCGGCGCAGGGGTGGCTCCGGGCGTGGCCGCCTCGATCGCGGGCGCGGCGGCTTCGGCGGCTGCGGGTTCGCGTTCGGCCGTGGCGGCCGGCCTCGCGACGGCCGCCACGCGCGCAGCCTGGGCTTCGGCGGCGAGGCGTTCGTCGCGGCGGCGCGTCTCTTCCTGCGCCCGCATGCGGCCTTCCTCGGCTTCGCGTAGCAGGGCTGCCTGGCGCTCCTGTGGGGTGAGGTTATCGCGCTCAGGCGCAGGACGTGGCGGTTCGGGGGCGCGTGCCGGAACGGGCGCGGCCTGCGCCTCGGCGGGCGCGGCCTCCTCATAAACCGGCGTGCCGGGCGCTCCGATCACGCGGCGACGCTTGGTTTCCACCACCACGGTTTTGGTGCGGCCATGGCTGAAGCTTTGCTTGACCTTGCCCACTTCGAGCGTCTTGGGCCCGAGGGTCATGGGGCGCGCGCCCAGCTTCAGCTTGGTATCGTCACTCATAATCTACTCCTCACCCGATTCGCTGATCGAACCGAGCGTGTCCGGCGCATCGTCGCCGGTCGGTGAAAGGCCAAGAAAGGCGCGCCAGCGGCCGATATCGGCGATGACACGCTCCGCCGCCGCGCCATGCGCGACCGCCACGAAAACACTATTCGCCCGCCCGAGCGAGGCTGACAAGGCCCCGCGCGGCGTGGGCAAATACAAAACGGCCACGTCGTTATTGCGCGCCTTGGCCGCGAGGCCCTGTCGCGTATCGGTGCCCGCGTCTGCGGAAATCAGCAGCAGCCCGGCCGCGCCCGCGTCGAGCGCCTCGCCGATCCGTTCACCTCCCAGAATAAGGTTTCCGGCGCGGTTTTCCAGCCCAATGCGGTCGAACGCGCGGGCCTGCAGGCCGGTGGCAATGCGCTCGGCCAGATCGTCGGGCGCGGTGACGCTGCCGTCCTTGAACGCGCGGGCGAGTGCACCCTTGAGCCGGCCCTTGCGCGCGGCGAGATCGAGCGTGGCACGGTCCACTCCCAGCCACGCGCCGCGCCCCCCGGCGCGCGCGCCAAGATCGGGGGCGACCGCGTTATCGGGGCCGAGCGCGAGCCGGATCAGCCCTTCGCGGGTACCGTGTTCGCCGCTGAGGATGCACTTGCGTTCCGGCTCATCGGGGGAGGTCCGCATGGGCGTCTCCCTTGGGCGCGAGGCCTGTTTGGGTGGAGCCGTTCTGCGCCGGAGTTAGAATCGCCGCGCACAATTTGGGCTTGGCGATCGCAGCGCAGGTGGCGAGATCGTCCGCGCGGCAGGTCATTTCGAAAAGCGTGACCTCGCGAGTGGCGATGCCCTGCGCGAAATACACGCGCTTGAGCGCGGAGCGGAACTTGCCCTCGCCCATATCGCGCGCGGGTTCGACCGAGATGCGGATCGGGGCGGGATCGTTGATCGAAGCGCCCTTGGGCTGGGTGGAGAAGCCGAGCGCGTCGGCGAAACCGATCGTGGTTGCATCGTCCGCGCCGCGCCACAGCTCGTAGGCCGGGCACGCGGGGGCCTGTGCGGCCGCCGGGTTGGCGCAAGCGAGCATGGCGACAAGCGCGAAGGATGCGACTGGCTTCAAGCCGCCTCCTCGTCCGCGAACCAGTGCGCGCGCGCCGCCATGATGATGCGGTTGGCGTCGTCTTCGGTCAGGCCCTGGCCGCGCAATATGCCGTCGGGTATGCCCTTGGGCTTGTTCTCGCGCGCGATCAGATCGTCGCTGGCAAGATCGCCCAGATCGTCGAGCGTGCGGATGCCCTTCTTGCCGAGGATGACGAGCATCGGCTCGGTCAGGCCCTCGATTGCGGCGAGATCGTCGCTGACGCCGAGTTCGGTGCGCTCGGCGCGCGCGGCGGCCTCACGGCGTTCGAGCGCCTCGGTCGCGCGGCTTTGCAGCTCGCCCGCGAGGCCCTCGTCGAAACCCTCGATTGCGGCAAGTTCTTCCAATTCGATGTAAGCCACTTCTTCCAACTCGGTAAATCCTTCGGCCACCAGCAACTGCGCCAGCGTTTCATCGACATCGAGTTCCTTCTGGAACAATTCGCTGCGCTCGACGAACTCGCGCTGGCGCTTCTCGCTATCGTCGGCCTCGGTCATGATGTCGATCTGGCGACCGGTGAGCTGCGAGGCTAACCGCACATTCTGCCCGCGCCGGCCGATTGCCAGCGATAACTGATCGTCCGGCACCACCACATCGATGCGGTTCTCCTCCTCGTCGATCACAACCTTGGCGACCTCGGCAGGCTGCAGCGCGTTGACGACGAAGGTCGCGACATCGGGCGACCATGGAATGATGTCGATCTTCTCGCCCGCGAGTTCCTGAACCACCGCCTGTACGCGGCTGCCCTTCATGCCCACGCAAGCGCCGACCGGATCGATCGAGCTATCGCGGCTGATCACGCCAATCTTCGCGCGCGAACCCGGATCGCGCGCGCACGCCCTGCTCGTGATGACGCCGTCGGAGATCTCGGGCACTTCCTGCGCGACCAGCTGCTTCAAGAAATCGGGCGCGGCGCGACTGAGGACACTC
>JBBQJX010000028.1:0-10532 GCA_038326295.1 Sphingomonadales bacterium | reverse complement strand
GCCGCCGAAGCGATCGCCGCCGCCGCCATAACCGCCGCCACCGCCACGATCGCCGCCGCCACCGTAGCCGCCGCGATCACCGCCGCCGCCCCCGTAGCCGCCACGGCCACCCGCGAGCGCGCCGCCGCCTGCGTAGGGATCGAACCCTCCGCCGCCGCCATATTCCTCGCCACCCTTGCGCACACCGCCACGTTCGAAATCCCGGCCGCCGCCACGGCGCCGATTGTCAGCATTCATCTCAGTCTTGTCTTTCCAGTAGCTCATACAAACCGCAGCAACCCGACGAATCAGATCCCGGCACCCATACGCTAATGCAAAAACGATCCACATGCGAGCAGATTCATGCGCGGCTAACATCGCTTTCGCGGCCGGGCCTGTTGCGCTAGTCGCGGGCGATGACAGTCCATTTGCATGAAGGCGATCTGGCGGCAGGCGCGCTCGGTCCGGGGCCGATAGCGGTCGATACCGAAACGATGGGGCTGATGCCGGGGCGCGACCGGCTGTGCCTCGTCCAGTTGTCCGACGGGGGACCGCACGAACATCTCGTCCGCTTTGCGCCGGGCGTCTATGACGCGCCGGTGCTCAAAGCGCTGCTCGCCGATCCGGCGCGGCTCAAACTTTATCACTTCGGCCGGTTCGATATTGCAGTGATCAAGCACTATTTGGGCGTGATGCCCGCGCCCGCCTATTGCACCAAGACCGCCTCGCGGCTGATCCGCACCTACACCGACCGGCATGGCCTGAAGGAGCTGGTGAAAGAACTGCTGGGGATCGAGATCTCCAAGCAGCAGCAATCGAGCGACTGGGGCGCGGATACGCTCACCGATGCGCAGAAGGAATATGCGGCGTCCGACGTGCGCTATCTGCACCGCCTGCGCGATATCCTCGACGTACGACTGGCGCGCGAGGGGCGGAGCCATCTGGCGCAGGCCTGCTTCGATTTCCTCCCCGCGCGCGCCGAACTCGATCTGGCGGGATGGCCCGAGATCGACATCTTCGCGCACGTTTAAGTGTTGGTTCCGAGCCCCCGCGCGTATACCCCGCGCCAGCGCGCGTCGCTGCCCGGCGGCGCGATCGATCGGTGGATCGCGCCGCTGAAGCGGTTGCTGCCGTGGGCGGCGGGGGCGTGCATCCTCGCGGTGCTGGCCTCGATCCTGTCGACGCGCCAGGAGTTCAGCTTCGTCCTCAAGCGCGATCAGGTGATGACGTCGAAGGAGCGGCTGCGGGTGGAGCGCGCGGTGTATCGCGGCGCGGACAAGCAGGGCCGCGCCTTCAGCGTGCGCGCCGATGAGGCGGTGCAGCGCACGTCCGCCGTGCCCGTGGTGGAGATGCGCGGGCTGGACGCGCGGATCGCGCTTGCCAGCGGCCCGGCGCACGTGACCGCAGGATCGGGCGCGTATGATATCGAGAACGACAAGCTCACGCTCGCGGGGCCGGTGAACGCGGTGCAGGGCGGCTATGCGCTGACCACGGGAACGGCGGTGCTGGACATCGCCACGCAGAAGATCACGAGCGCGGGGCCGGTCAGCGGGACATCGGGGCTCGGCCAGTTCAGCGCGGCGCGGATGGACGCCGACGTCGCGGGGCAGCGCGTGGTGCTGAGCGGAGGCGCGCGCTTGCACATCGCGCGTCGCGTGGTCAGGTGAGAGGCATGCGTATCGTTCTCCTGCTGGCCCTCGTGGCGACCCCCGCGTTCGCGCAATCCGCGCTGAAGAAGCACGACACCAGCGGCCCCATCGACGTGAACGCCGCGCGCATCGAGGTGCAGGACAAGGCGGGGCAGGCGCTGTTCAGCGGCGACGTGCGCGTCAAGCAGGGCGATCTCAATCTGGCGGCGAACAGCGTGAAGGTGTTCTACCGCCGGAAAGGCGACAATCCCGAGATCGTGCGGCTGGACGCGAGCGGCGGCGTGCAGTTGAATTCGCCGAGCGAGCGCGCGACGGGGGAATACGGGATTTACGATGTGGAGCACCGGCTGCTGACGATGACGGGGGGCGTGGTCTTGAACCAGAACCAGTCGGTGCTGCGCGGCTCGCGGCTCGTGATCGATCTGGATAGCGGGCGCTCGACGCTCGATGGCAGGCAGAGCGCCATGCCAGGCACGCCCGGGCAGCCAAGCGAGGGCGGGCGCGTTTCAGGACGGTTCGTGGTGCCCGAAAGGAAAGCGCAGTGAATACCGTCCGCCTGATTCTGGCCGTGCTGTTGTCGGTGATCTTCACCGTCTTCGTGTTTGAAAATCTGACGCCGGTGGCGGTGCGCTTCCTGGGCAATATCTGGACGGTGGACCTGCCGGTGCTGCTGATCGGTTCGGTGGCGGTCGGCGCGTTCCCGATGTGGGTGTGGGCGACCGCGCGGCGCTGGCATTGGAAGGGCAGGGCGGTGAAAGCCGAGGACCGGCTGGCGACCGCGTTCGGCCCGGCGGCCACGCACCGCGACGATCCGGTGGCGTGAATCCGCTTTACGTCGCGCTCGACACCCCCGATCTTGCAGACGCGCGCTCTCTCGCCGCTTTGCTGCTTCCCCATGTCGGCGGCGTCAAGCTCGGGCTCGAATTCTTCCTCGCCAACGGCCTCTCGGGAGTGGCGGTGATGGCGGCGGAGGGCCTGCCGATCTTCCTCGACCTGAAGCTCCACGATATCCCCAACACCGTCGCGGCGGCGATCCGTGCGCTTGGCCCCTTGGTGCCCGCGATCCTCACTGTCCACGCGAGCGGTGGCCATGCGATGATGCGCGCGGCCAAGACGAGCGCACCCGAGAGCACGCGGATCGTTGCGGTGACCATGCTGACCTCGCTCGACAGCCACGATCTGCGCGAGATGGGGCTGGGCGACGATCCCGGCCGGCTCGCCGCCTCGCTTGCCGTGTCGGCGCGCGCGGCGGGGCTGGACGGGGTGGTTTGTTCGCCGCACGAAGTCCGCGCGATCAAGGCGGTGTGGCCCGAGTGCCTGACGGTGGTGCCGGGCATCCGGCCCGAGGGCGGCCCGGCGGGCGACCAGAAGCGCTCCGCCACGCCTGCGGAGGCTTTGCGCGAGGGCGCGGACATACTGGTGGTGGGGAGGCCGATTACGGCGGACCCCGATCCCGCCGCTGCCGCCGCCGGGATCGTCGCCAGCCTCTGACCCCCTTGCGCCCGCGCCCGCACCCGGTTCATCCTCGCGCAAATAACGAGGAGGCACTGATCCGATGACCGAACTCACCCGTCGCCAGACGATCGCCGCCACTACGGCGGCCGCAGCGCTGTGGGCCGCGCCCGCGCTCGCCGCTTCCGGCGATATCCGGCGCATCCGTTCCGCGCTCCAGGCCGGGCACGACGCCAATATCAAACGGCTGCAGCGCTGGATCGCCAATCCCACCATCGCCGCCGAGGGCCGCAACGTCGCGGGCGGTGCGCCCTTCCTCGCGGACATGCTGCGCGAGGGTGGCTTCCAGAGCGCGACCGTGATCCCCACCAGCGGCGTGCCCGGGCTGTTCGCCACGATGGACAATGGTGCGAAGCGCACGCTCGGCCTGTATTTCATGTACGACGTCAAACAGTTCGTGCCCGAGGAATGGTCTTCGCCGCCGCTCGAGGGCCGGTTGATCGACAAGCCGGGCTTTGGCCGCTGCATCGTCGGGCGCGGCGCGGTCAACCAGAAGGGGCCGGAAAACAACGTCCTCTCCGCGCTCGCCGCGATGAAGGCGGCGGGCATCAAACCGCCGGTCAATCTCGTGCTGGTGGCCGAGGGCGAGGAGGAGATCGCCAGCCCGCACTTCCTCGAAATCGTCAGCCAGCCCCAAGTGGCGGCCGCGCTCAAGCGCTGCGATGGGATCTACATCCCGTCCGCCTCGCAGGACGAGAGCGGCGGGGTGGGGGTGGAACTGGGTGCCAAGGGCGCGGTCGAACTGCAGCTGATCGCGTCGGGCGAGCGCTGGGGCCGTGGGCCGACCAAGGACATCCATTCCT
Source organism: Sphingomonadales bacterium (assembly GCA_038326295.1). GTDB lineage: Bacteria > Pseudomonadota > Alphaproteobacteria > Sphingomonadales > Sphingomonadaceae > JAVVHE01. Next base: position 6,589 of record JBBQJX010000028.1, on the reverse strand, counting down.
CGCTTTACGCGATGGTCGATAGCCCGGCGTGGCATTTGATCCAGGCGCTCGCGACGCTGACCGATCGGGGCGGCACGCGGCCTGCGGTGGATGGCTGGTTCGAGAAGGTCCGCCCGATGACCGCGCGCGAGATCGAGATCACGCGGCTGAACGCGGCGGCGACGTCGGAGGCGGAATTCCAGAAGGCCTATGGCGTCCGGCATTTCATCGACGATCTGGACTGGCAGGCGGCGAACCAGCGCCTCGTCAGCCAGCCGACGATCAACATCCAGGGGCTGACCGGCGGCTATATGGGACCCGGCGGCAAGACCGTGCTGCCGCATATGGCCACCGCCAAGATCGATCTGAGGCTCGTGCCGAACATGACGAAGGAGGATTGCATCGCAAAGCTGCAGCGCCACCTCGCCAAGCGCGGTTTCGGCGATATCGAGGTGCATGTGAGCGGCGGCTACGGCCCGACCGAGACCGCGGAGAACAGCCGCCTCGTGCAGGCCGAGCTTGCGACCTACCGCGCGCTCGGCAATGCGCCGACGTTATCTGCCCGCAGCGCAGGCTCGTGGCCGGGCATCCGCTTCACCGGCGAACCGCTGCGCCTGCCCGCCGCGCAGTACGGTCTGGGCCACGGATCGGGCGCGCATGCCCCCAACGAATATTTCGTGATCGACAGCACCAACCCGAAGATCGCGGGGCTGATCGACGGCGCGATGAGCCCTGTGAGCTTCTGGTACGAGATGGCGCGGGGGTGATCGCATCAGCGTTCGGCCATTGTGCTGTCGGGCGTGCGATTCTAACCGGGGCGGGTGTTCACCAAAATCTGCGGCCTCTCCACGCCCGCCACGCGCGACGCTGCGATCCACGGGCGCGCCACGCATCTGGGCTTCGTCTTTTTCCCCCCGTCGCCGCGCCACCTCACCCACGAGCAGGCGTCCGCGCTCGCCGCTCCCGTCCCCCCGCATATCGCCCGGGTAGGCGTGTTCGTCGATGCGGACGATGCCGCGCTTGAGGCCGCGATCCAGGCCGCGCGGCTCACCATCCTCCAGCTCCATGGCGACGAGACCCCCGCGCGCACCGCGCACGTTCGCGCCCGCTTCGGGCTGGAGACGTGGAAGGCGGTTCCGGTCCGCACCGCCGCCGATATCGCCGCCACCGCCGCCTACAGGCACGCGGCAGATCGCCTCCTGCTCGACGCCAAGGCCGCCGAGGGCGCGCCGCTGCCGGGTGGCAATGGCCTGCGCTTCGATTGGGCCATCCTCGCCCAAGCAAGGCCGGCGATGGCGTGGGGGTTGTCGGGCGGCCTCACCCCCGCCACGGTGGCGGACGCGATCCGCACGACCGCCGCCCCGCTCGTTGACGTATCGAGCGGGGTCGAAACCGCAGCCGGCGTCAAGTCCGCCGACCTTATCCGCCAGTTCCTGGAAGCAGCGCAGACCGCATGACGATCCACCAGCCCGCCCAGTCCTTCCGCGCCGGTCCCGATGCGAACGGCCATTTTGGCCAGTTCGGCGGTCGCTATGTCGCCGAAACGCTGATGCCGCTGATCCTCGATCTGGAGCAGGTGTACGAAGACGCCAAGGCCGATCCCGCGTTCCACGCCGAGTTCGAGCATTTGCTGACCCACTATGTCGGCCGGCCGTCGCCGCTGTATTTCGCGCCCCGCCTGACCGCGCATTTCGGCGGCGCGAAGATGTACTTGAAGCGCGACGAGCTGAACCACACCGGAGCACACAAGATCAACAATTGCGTGGGCCAGATCCTGCTTGCCATGCGCATGGGCAAGACGCGCATCATTGCCGAGACCGGCGCGGGGCAGCACGGGGTGGCGACCGCCACGGTCGCCGCGCGCTTCGGCCTGCCGTGCGTCATCTTCATGGGGGCGCGCGATATCGAGCGGCAGGCGCCCAACGTGTTCCGCATGAAGCTGCTCGGGGCGGAGGTGCGCGCGTGCGAAAGCGGTTCCAGGACGCTCAAGGACGCGATGAACGAGGCGCTGCGCGTCTGGGTGACCAACGTCCACGACAGCTTCTACATCATCGGCACCGCGGCGGGTCCGCACCCGTATCCGGCGATGGTGCGCGATTTCCAGTCGGTGATCGGCCGCGAGGCTCGCGCGCAGCTGGCCGCGCAGGAAGGCGAGGGGGTGCTGCCTGACCTGCTGGTGGCGAGCATCGGCGGCGGCTCGAACGCGATCGGCCTGTTCCACCCGTTCCTCGACGATCCCTCGGTCAGGATGCTCGGCGTCGAGGCGGCGGGTCACGGCCTCGACCGCGAACACGCCGCCAGCCTAGCAGGCGGCCGCCCCGGCGTGCTCCACGGCAACAAGACCTACCTGCTGCAGGACGCCGACGGCCAGATCGCCGAGGCGCACTCGATCTCGGCGGGGCTGGACTATCCCGGCATCGGCCCCGAACATTCGTGGCTGAAGGAAAGCGGCCGGGTGGACTATACGTCCGCCACCGACGCCGAGGCGCTGGACGCCTTCCAGCTGCTGTGCCGTCTGGAGGGCATCATCCCCGCGCTCGAACCCGCACACGCGATCGCGGCGGTGGCGAAGGTGGCCGCGGGAATGCGGGCCGATCAGATCATTGTCGTCAACCTGTGCGGGCGGGGGGACAAGGACATCTTCACGGTAGCGGACGCGCTCGGAACGCAATTATGAGCGAGCCGTCCACACAGTACCCCCCTCCCCCTACAGGGGGGAGGGACAGGCGGCGAAGCCGCCAGGGAGAGGGCAGGTGGGGCCACGCACTGCCCCCTCAGGCGCTCGACCGTGCTCGTCAGCTGCGCTGCGCCGCCACACCCGCCGAAGCCCGCCTGTGGACCATGATCCGCGCGGGCCGGATCGAGGGCGTCAAGTTCAAGCGCCAGATACCGATCGGCCCTTACATTGTCGATTTCGTGTCCACGACACACCGGCTCGTGATCGAAGTCGATGGCGGGCAACACGCGGACGCGGCCGAGTACGACGCCCGCCGCACCGCCTTCCTCGAACGCGAAGGCTACCGCGTGCTTCGATTTTGGAACAAGACGGTGCTGACCGATCCGTCGAGTTGCTACGACGCGGTCTTTGTCGCGCTCGCCGAACCCTCTCCCCCGCTCCGCTCCGCTGCGCATTCCCTCCCCCCTGTAGGGGGAGGGTTGGACTGCGCCCTTGCTTTTCCCCTTTCCCGACAGGGGGGAGGGGCAGCGCCAAGGGCGCCGGGAGAGGGTTCGTCCCGCCTGGACCATCTCCTCGCGCGGCTCGACCACCCCGCGCTCATCGCCTTCGTCACCTCGGGCGACCCCACCCCCGCCGACACGCTGGCCATCCTCTCCGCGCTCGTCGAGGGCGGCGCGGACATTGTCGAACTGGGGATGCCGTTCTCCGATCCGATGGCGGACGGTGCGTCGATCCAGGCCGCCAATTTGCGCGCGCTCGCGGCGGGGGCGACGATGCACACCACGCTCGATGCCGTGCGCGGTTTCCGTGCCGCGCATCCGCAAACGCCGCTCATCCTCATGGGCTATCTCAATCCCATCCTCGCCTACGGCCCCGCCGCCTTCGCCAGCGCCGTCGCGCTGGCGGGCGCGGACGGGGTGATTATCGTCGATGCGCCGCCCGAGGAGGATGGCGATCTCGGCCCGCACCTCCACGCGCACGGCCTCCACCTGATCCGCCTCGCCACGCCCACCACCGATGATCGTCGCCTGCCGACCGTGCTGGCGGGAGCCTCGGGGTTCCTCTATTATGTTGCGGTGGCAGGCATCACCGGCGCGGGCAGCGCGAGCGCGGACATCATCGGCGAGGCCGTGCGGCGTCTGAAGGCCGCTACGCCGCTTCCCATCGCGGTCGGCTTCGGCATCCGCACGCCCGAGCAGGCCGCCGCCGTTGCCGCCCACGCGGACGCGGTGGTCGTGGGCAGCGCCATTGTCGACACCATCGCCGCCGCTCATGCTCGCCAGGCGAACGATCTCGCCACCCCCGTACGCGAACTCGTGGCCAGCCTCGCCCAAGCCGTGCATGAAGCGCGCGCATGAGCTGGCTTACCCGCCTCGCGCCGCGTGTCGGCCTCGCGCCCAAGCGCGATACGCCCGACGATCTGTGGACCAAATGCCCCGAATGCGGCCAGCTGATCTATGCGCGCGAGTATCGCGAGAACCTGTCGGTCTGCCCGCACTGCAACCACCACGGCCGCCTCGGCCCGGCGGATCGGTTCGCGATCACCTTCGACAAGGGCGAGCATACGCGCCTGCCGCTGCCGCGCGTGCCCGAGGATCCGCTCGGCTTTCGCGATACCAAGCGCTACCCCGATCGCCTGAAGGCCGCGCGTGCCGCCACGGGCGATTGGGTCGCGTTCCTGTTCGGCCATGGCCGGGTGGGCGGGGTGGAGACCGTGGTCGGCACGATGAACTTCGCTTTCATGGCGGGATCGATGGGTGCCGCCGTCGGAGCCACCTTCGTCGCCGGCGCCGAGGCCGCCCTGCAAGCCCGCGCGCCCTATGTGGTCTTCACCGCCGCCGGCGGCGCGCGGATGCAGGAGGGCACGATCGCGCTCATGCAGATGCCGCGCACCACGGTCGCGGTCAGCCGCCTGAACGAGGCGGGGCTGCCCTATATCGTCGTACTGACCGATCCCACCACCGGCGGCGTCACCGCCTCGTTCGCGATGCTGGGCGATATCCAGATTGCCGAGCCTGGCGCGCTGATCGGCTTTGCGGGCGCGCGCGTGATCGAGCAGACGATCCGCGAGAAGCTGCCGCCCGGCTTCCAGCGCGCGGAATATCTGCTCGAACACGGGATGCTCGATATGGTGGTGCAGCGGCGCGAGCTGGCGGCCACGCTGGGGCGGCTGCTGCGCCTGCTGACGCGCGCGGAGGCGGCTTGATCGCTCCCTCACCCTCGCTCCGCTACGCTCCGCATTTCCCTCCCCCCTATCGGGGGAGGGTGGAAAGCACGCCCAGCCCTACCCTCCCCCAACCGGGGGGAGGGACAGCGCCGGAGGCGCAGGGAGAGGGTACGGTGCCGCAGAGCAAGTCCGCGCCGCGATGAGCGTACAGCCGCTCGATCACGCCCGCTCCACCGATCCGGCGCTCGATGCCGCACTGGCCAAAGTCCACGCGCTCTTCACCGGCCAGATCGATCTTTCGCTCGATCGCCTCCACCGCCTGCTCGTCCAGCTCGGCTCCCCGCACCTGGCATTACCGCCAGTGTTCCACGTGGCGGGCACCAACGGCAAGGGCTCGACCGTCGCCTATCTGCGCGCCTGCCTCGAAGCGTCGGGCAGACGGGTCCACACCTACACCTCGCCCCATCTGGTGCGCTTCAACGAGCGCATCCGCCTCGCGGGCACGCTGATCGAAGACGCACCGCTGACCGCGCTGATCGACGAGGTGCTTGCGGTCAACGGCGCGCAGCCGATCACCTTCTTCGAGTTCACCACCGCGGCCGCGCTGCTGGCGTTCGCGCGCACGCCGACGGATGCGGTGATCCTCGAAGTCGGCATGGGCGGCCGCCTCGATCCGACCAACGTGGTGCCCGAGCCGGTGATGACCGGCATCGCGCAACTGGGCCTCGATCACACCCAGTGGCTCGGCCCGACGATCCTCGATATCGCGCGCGAAAAGGCGGGCATCGCCAAGCCGGGCGTGCCGCTCGTCCACGCGCGCTACCCGCGCACCGTGGCGGCGCGCGTGGCCGAGGTCGCGGGCGTGGCGGGCGCACGGCTGCACCCGCGCGGCACCGACTGGGATGCCGCCGCCTACAAGGATCAGCTCCATTATCGCGACGCGCAGGGCCTCGTCACCCTGCCGCTGCCGCGCCTCGCTGGGCCACATCAGATCGATAACGCCGCGCTCGCCGTCGCCATGCTGCGACACCAGCAGGCGCTGCCCGTGCCCGAGGCCGCGCTGCGCGCCGGGCTGGGCTGGGCAGAATGGCCCGCGCGGCTGCAACGGATCGAGGGCGCGGCGCTCGGCCGACTGCTGCCGGAGGGCAGCGAACTCTGGCTCGATGGCGGCCACAACCCCGCCGCCGCGCGCGCTCTCGCCGACGCCTTCAAGGCGCTCGATCTGGGCGAACGGCCGTTCCACCTTATCACCGGCATGCTTCCCACCAAGGACGGCGAGGCGTTCTTCAAGCCGTTCGGCGGTCGTGTCACCGCCGCGTGGACGGTGCCCATCCCCGATTCCGCGCACCACGCACCCGCGCTGCTCGCGCAGTGGGCACGCGGCGCAGGGCTGCGCGCCGCACCCGCCGCCTCGGTCGAAGCCGCGCTTGCCGCCATCGCGACCGAGACCGGCCCCGCCCCGGTGGTGCTCATCGCCGGCTCGCTCCACCTCGCGGGTGCAGTGCTGGGCGATATGGGCCTCGCGCCCAATTAACCCCACCCTCCCCCCATCGGGGGGAGGGACAGCCGCGAAGCGGCAGGGAGAGGGAGCGCCCGCGCGACCAAGGGCTGGCCTCGCGGCACCCGTGTTCCCTCTCCCTCGCTCACCTTCGGCTCGCATTTCCCTCCCCCCGATGGGGGGAGGGTGGGCCTATGCGGGGTTTATATACCGCGCCGCATAGCGCTCGGTGATGCGGTCCACCGGCATGATCACGAACACGTCGATC
>JBBQJX010000027.1:0-10652 GCA_038326295.1 Sphingomonadales bacterium | reverse complement strand
GGTGGGCGAGGGCTTCGTCTTCGGTTTGGGCGAGCGCGATGGCGGCGGTGGGGAAGCCCCAGGCGGCGAGGCGCGCCATGGCGGCGTGCTGGGTTGCGGCGAAGGGGGCGGAGGCGGCCGACCAGCCGTGCGCGAGGAATTTGAGCGGGCGGGCGGCGGTGATGGAGACATCGAGCTGGCGCAGCGATCCCGCCGCGCCGTTGCGCGGGTTGGCGAGCGTGCGTTCGTTGTTGGCGGCGAAGCTGGCGTTCAAGGCGGCGAAATCGGCGCGGGTCATGTAGACTTCGCCGCGGATTTCGATGCGGTCGGGCCAGTTTCTGCTGGCGAGGGTGGCGGGGATGTCGGCGAGGGTGCGGATATTGGGGGTGATGTCCTCGCCGGTGGTGCCGTCGCCGCGGGTGGCGGCGCGCACGAGGCGGCCATGTTCGTAGGTGAGGCTGGCGGAGAGGCCATCGATCTTGGGCTCGACGGTGAGCGCGACGGGGGTTTCGGGGGCGAGCGCGAGATAGCGGCGGATGCGGGCGAGGAATTCGTGGGCGTCTTGGGGGGAGAAGCCGTTGTCGAGGCTAAGCATGGGCGCGGCATGCGCGACCTTGGCGAAGCGGGCGTCGGGGGGCGCGCCGACTTTGGCGGCGGGGCCGTCGGCGCGGACGAGGTGGGGGAAGGCGGCCTCGAGGTCGGCGTTGCGGCGCACGAGCGCGTCGTAGGCGGCATCGTCGATCGTGGGCGCGTCGTCGGCATGGTAGGCGCGCGCGTGGGCGGCGATCGCGGTGGCGAGCGCCGCGAGTTCGGCGGCGGCTTCGGCGTCGGTGAGGGTTTCGGGGGGGCGATCCACGAGCGCCGTTCTACGGGCGGCCTGCACGCGTTGGGAAGAGGTTGCCCGCCGCGGCGCGCGCGGCCATGCTGCACGAAAATGGCGGGAGGGACGGTTGGCTTCGGCGACGGTGGCGGTGGACGGCGTGGCGGCGAAGCCCTCTGGGACGCGGCTGGTGATCCTGGCTTCGAGCCTGGGGACGGTGTTCGAATGGTATGATTTCTTCGTCTATGGCGCGCTCGCGGCGTTGCTGGGCGAGCTGTTTTTCCCGTCTGCGAACCCAACGGCGGCGCTGCTGAAAAGCTTTGCCACGTTTGGCGCGGGGTTCGGGGTGCGGCCGCTTGGCGCGATCCTGTTCGGGCGGCTGGGCGACAAGGTGGGGCGCAAGACGACCTTCCTTGCCACGGTCACGCTGATGGGGCTGGCGACCGCCGCGATCGGTCTGCTGCCCACCTATGCGACCGCGGGCGTGTGGGCGCCGGTGCTGCTGGTGACGTGTCGCTGCCTGCAGGGGCTGGCGCTCGGCGGCGAATATGGGGGTGCTGCGATCTATGTGGCCGAGCATGCGCCGCCGGGGAAGCGGGGCTACCAGACGAGCTGGATCCAGATCTCGGTGGTGGGGGGGTTCCTGCTGTCGCTGGGTGTGGTGCTCGCGGCGATGGGGACGATGAGCAAGGCGCAGTGGCACGATTGGGGCTGGCGCGTGCCGTTCCTGATTTCGCTCGTGATGCTGGCGGTATCGCTGTGGATAAGGCTGAAGCTGAGCGAGAGCCCGGTCTATGCGGCGATGAAGGCGAAGGGGACAGTCGCGCAGAGCCCGCTGAAGGAGAGCTTCGCCAGCCGCGCCAATGTGAAGACGATGATCGTCGCGATGTTCGGCGTGGCAGCGGGGCTGACGGTGATCTTCTACACCGCGCAATTCTATTCGTTCGCGTTCCTGGAAAATGCGATGCGCATGGATGGCGGCGAGGCGAAGCAGCTGGCAGGGATCGCCACCGTGCTCGGCGCGCCCGCGTTTCTTGCTGCGGGGTGGCTGAGCGACCGGGTGGGGCGACGGCCGGTGATGATCGCGGGCTATGCGCTGCTGCTGGTGGCGCTGTTCCCGGCGTTCCACTGGATGGCGAGGTCCGCCAACCCCGCGTGGGCGCGCGCGGCGGCGGCGACACCGGTGGTGGTCGACGGCGGCCGGGGGTGCGCGTTCGCGGTGCTGGCGAGCGGCGCGCAGGCGACGCCGTGCGCGCGCGTGCTCGATTATCTGGCGAAACGCGGCGTGAGCTATACCAAGGCGGACGGCGCGCTGGGGGTGCGCGTGGGCGCGGTGCGGATCGCGGGGGAGGATACGAAGGCGCTGGGTGCCGCGTTGGCGGCGGCGGGCTATCCCGAGCGATCCGACGCGGCGCAGATCGACCGCGTGGGGGTTGTGGGGGCGATCCTGTTGCTCGTGGTGCTGGCGGGCATGACCTACGGCCCGGTGGCGGCGATCATGGTGGAGTTGTTTCCCGCGCGCATACGCTACACGTCTCTATCGATTCCCTATCATATCGGGACAGGCTGGTTCGGTGGCTTCCTGCCCTTCGTGACGCAGTATATCGTGGCCAAAACCGGCGATGCGTTCGCGGGGCTGTGGTACACGTTCGGCGTGGTGGCGGTGGCGCTGGTGGTGACTTTGGTTTGGCTGCCCGAGACACGGGGGAGGGATGTAACGGTGTGAGGCCTGGGAAGCCGTGCGCCCCCCAGGCGATGCGGCGCTAGCGCGCGCGGCGGCGTGCGGCGATCAGGCCTGCGAGCCCGAGGCCGAGCACGCCCAGTGCGGCGGGTTCGGGGACCTGGCCGAGCTGGTCCTGCGCGCCCGTGACGGTCAGCGCGCGCAGGTTGTAGAGGCGCGGGCCCGGCGCGTTGGCGATGGCGAGGTAGCTGGTGGCGAGCGCGGCGATGGTGGGAGAGGCGTGGACCTGAAACTGGCCGGTGCCGAGTGCATAAACGGGACCGGTTTCCCGCTCGATCTCCCAGATCGAGACCTGGAGCGCGGCGCCGACGTCGTTTGCGACCGACTGGCCGATCTCGGGGAGGATGGCGCGGAACATGCGGGCGATGGCGTGCGCCTTCGCGGTCCCCATCCCTCCCTGCGCGGTATCGCCGGTGGCGAGGCTTCCGACGGTGAGCGTGGTGGCGGCGAGGAATTCGCTTGGCTCGATGCAGAAGGCGAGAAAATCGTTCGCCGCCTGGACGCTGGTGTCGCTGCCGCCGGTGCGGGTCAGGCGGAGCTGGCCCGCGAGCTCGCGCTGGAAGGACTGGCCACCGTTGAAGGACACGTTGACCGCGCTGAGGCGGCCGTAATCGACATTCGGCTGGATCTGGACGGTTCCAGCGTTGGCGGCGTTGGGCAGGCTGACGACGGTAGCAGCCACGAGAGCGGCGGCGAGGAAGGTGCGCATGGGACATCCTTGGTTACGCGGTTACACGAGAGCGGCGCTCTCGTGAGACAGGTAAGCAAGGAGTGTGCCAAGTTGGAAAAAAGGCTGCGAATAGGCGGCGGAACATGCGCACCGGGCGGCGCTGCGTTAGCCGGGCCGACGTCGGTTAACCGACTATCGGCGCACGGCAGGCACGGGCGGGGAGGCTATCCTCCCCGCCCGTGCGTGGCTTCAGCGGCGTGCGCGGCGGCGCGCGGCGATCAGGCCCGCGAACCCGAGGCCGAGGACGGCGATGGCGGCGGGCTCGGCAACGACGATCTGGGAGTCACCATCCTGCAAAAGCAGATCTTGATACCCCCTGTTGACCGCCGCGAACAGATTATTTAACCTCGGACCCGATCCGTTGATCGCATTTAGATATGACTGCGCAAGCGCGATGGTGGCAGCCGGCGCGGTGACGCGGAAATTGCCGGTCAGCAGGTTCTTGCTCGCGCTGTTCTCGTTCGCGATTTCCCAGATTGCGAGCTGGATCGCGGCACCCATGATATTGCTGACACTGTCATAGAGCGACGGCTGGAAGCGCCCGAAAAGCTCCCGGATGTGATCGGCGCGGACCGGGCCTAGCCCGCCGGCGGAATCATTCCCCTGCTCCAGCGGCTCTACGAGGAAAGTTCCCGACGCGAGCTGCTGCCTCGTCTCAAGACAATAAGTGAAAAAGACGTCCGCCGGCACATCGATTGGATCGTCACCACCAATGCGCGTGACGCCGAGCTGCCCCGCCCGCGTCTTCACATAGGTCGATCCACCATCGTTCGAGATAGTGACCGGAGTGAGTAAGGTTTTATCAAGCATCAGCTTGAGCTTGATGGTTCCGGCCGAAGCGGTCCCGGTGAGCCCCAGCGCGATGATGGTGGCCGCGATGATCGAACGCATTTTCATATCCCTGTTAGCTGCAGACCTCTGCGCGAGTCGGCTACTCCAAACCGATGGCACGAGCAAATAGTTTTAGCAGCGATCGCGACGATCCCGGGTTCAGCGCGTCGAAAAGACACACAGGCGCCCACAAGTCAGGCATCTGGTCTCGATAAATCCAGCCGATCGTAAGAAACACCAGCCCACTGTGTTTCGGATCGGACACGCCAGTCAAAATGCAGGTCGTCTTTCATCAAACCGATGACCGTCTCTACTCACTGGATTGGCCATCGTCCCTGGTCTGAGATCTACTGTGAGCCGACGTACACTTCGCCGCCCGCCGCCCGGAATTCTTCTGCCTTCGCGGTCATTCCCTGACGCGCATACTCGCGTACTTCCTGCGTGATCTTCATCGAGCAGAATTTTGGGCCGCACATCGAGCAGAAATGCGCGACCTTGGCGCCTTCGGCGGGGAGCGTCTGATCGTGGAAGCGTTCGGCGGTGTCGGGATCGAGGCTCAGATGGAACTGGTCGCGCCAGCGGAAGCTGAAGCGCGCGCGGCTGAGCCCGTCGTCGCGTGCGCGGGCGGCGGGGTGGCCTTTGGCGAGATCGGCGGCGTGCGCGGCGAGCTTGTAGGTGACGACGCCGGTCTTGACGTCGTCGCGATCGGGGAGGCCGAGATGCTCCTTGGGGGTGACGTAGCAGAGCATCGCGGTGCCGAACCAGCCGATCATCGCGGCACCGATGCCCGACGTGATGTGATCGTAACCGGGGGCGATGTCGGTGGTGAGGGGGCCTAAAGTGTAGAAGGGGGCCTCGCCGCAGACTTCGAGCTGCTTGTCCATATTCTCCTTGATCTTGTGCATCGGCACGTGGCCGGGGCCTTCGATCATCACCTGGCAGTCTCGCGCCCACGCCTTCTGCGTAAGTTCGCCCAGCGTTTCGAGTTCGGCGAACTGGGCGCGGTCGTTCGCGTCGGCGATGCTGCCGGGGCGGAGACCGTCGCCGAGGCTGAAGCTCACGTCGTTGGCGCGCATGATCTCGCAGATGTCGTCGAAGCGGTCGTAGAGGAAGCTCTCGCGGTGGTGGGCGAGGCACCATTTGGCCATGATGCTGCCGCCGCGGCTGACAATGCCGGTGACGCGATCGGCGGTGAGGTGAATGTAGCCGAGGCGGACACCGGCGTGGATGGTGAAGTAATCGACGCCCTGTTCGGCCTGTTCGATCAGCGTATCGCGGTAGATTTCCCAGGTGAGGTCTTCGGCGACTCCGCCGACTTTCTCCAAGGCCTGATAGATGGGGACGGTGCCGATGGGGACGGGCGAGTTGCGCACGATCCACTCGCGAGTATCGTGGATGTTCTTGCCGGTGGATAGGTCCATGACATTGTCCGCGCCCCAGCGGATCGCCCAGACCATCTTGTCGACCTCGTCCGCCACCGACGACGAGACGGCGCTGTTGCCGATGTTGGCGTTGATCTTCACGAGGAAATTGCGGCCGATGATCATCGGCTCGGCTTCGGGATGGTTGATATTGGCGGGGATGATCGCGCGGCCGCGCGCGATCTCGCTGCGGACGAATTCGGGGGTGACTTCGTCCGGGAGCGAAGCACCGAAAGATTGTCCGTCGCGGCGGGCGGCCGTCACGGCCCGGCCCTGGTTCTCGCGGATGGCGACATATTCCATCTCGGCGGTGACGATGCCGCGCCGCGCATAGGCGAGCTGGGTGACGGCCTGGCCGGCTTTGCCGCGCAGCGGCGTGGGACGGACGGCGGGGAAGGCCGCGTCCTCGCTAGTGCGGCCATGGACCTGGCCATTGTCCCACGGCTGGATCGGGCGGCCGTCATAGCGCTCCACGTCGCCGCGTGCCTCGATCCACGGACGGCGGAGTTCGGGGAGACCACGGAGGATATCGATATGGGCCGCCGAATCGGTGTAGGGGCCGGAGGTATCGTAGACGGTCAGCGGCGGTTCGTCGGCGGACGGATCGAGGTCGATCGCGCGCATCGCGACGGTCATGCCGGGAAAGCGGTCGCTTGGCACATGCACCTTGCGGCTGCCGCGGATGGGGCCGGTGGTGACGGTGGGGCGGGCGATGCGGGGATCGATATCGGCCATGGGCGCGGTTCCTTCGGGGGCAACACGAAGAAACGGATCGGCGCGGCCGCTGGTCCCGTCCCTCCGCCGGGTTTAACCGGATCAGGTTCGAAGGGTTGGGCGGCGTGCCCTCTCAGCCGGTCAGGGCACCCCTCGGGCAAAGACGAAACTGATGCGCCGGGGACCGGAAGTCAAATGCGCGTGGCAGGACGCCGACGCGGCAGCCGCGCGTTCAGCTGCACCCAGGCCTTGCTCAGCCGCAGCCCGGCCGTCGTGGGCGGGGATAGAAGCTCGTAACCGAAGCGCGTCAACGCCGGTGCGGCGCGGCCTTCGATCAGCGAGACTTCTGCGGGACTGAGCGTGGTGCGCCATTCGGCGATCTTGGAAGCGTCGGGCGCGCGCATCGAGTTCTGATGCCATTGTTTCGATCCGTCCGGCGTGTGCTTGCCTGCTTCGCGATGGAAATTGAGAACTGCCGGGTCGAACGCTACGCCCAGGTGGGCGCAGATCTTCTCGATCCAGGTGGGCGGATCGGACACCAGATCTTCGTACCGCACGCGCAAATAGCGTTCGGCGAGCACGTATCCGACCCGGTCGGCGACCATCGTCGCCAGCGTCCAGTTGATCGCCAGCGTCTCGACGTCGTTGGTGCCCCAGCTAACACGCTTGGTAGCACTTGCGACGTCGCGCACGTCGCGCACGAGGTGGACGAAGCGCGCCTCCGGGAACATCCGCGCGAGCAGATCGGCATGCTGCGTATAGGCGGGGGTCTTGTCGCCCCATACAGGCTTGCCCGCTCGCGCGGCCTGCGCCTCGAACAGCCGCGCCACCATCGCCGCGAAGGTTGTTTCGCGCATCGCGGCATCGCGGCCCTCGGGCGTCATGAACTCGCCCTTGCGCACCCAGCTATCGTCCGCGATCGCATCGAGGAGCCGTTCGCGCGCGGCAACATCTTCGAGCGACCCGAAGCTCTCCAGCCGCGCGGAAATCGGCGCGATGAAGAAGGTTTCGTGAGGCACACAGATGCTGGGGTGCGCGTTCAGCATCAAGCGCAACATGGTCGTGCCGGAACGCTGGAAGCCGAGCACGAAGAAATGGGGGAATTTTCCCGTCGGCACCGTCATGTTCCTGGTCGCCCTCGCCTTGCCAGCCCGGCGCGGATTGGCAGGCACGCAAGGGTGCGTCAACCGACAGGGGCGCGGGCTTCCCTACCTCGGGGAGGGCTGCTATCGCGCTGCGCGGTGCCCGCCGGGCGACATCGGCGGACGGGAACAGCGATCATGGCCAATGGCGAGGCGGACGTGGCGACCGGAGGAGTTTCCTGGGCCCGGCAGGTCGTGGCGCTGCTGCCCGCGCTGCTCAGGCGCGACCAGACGGGAGCGGCCTACAGGGCGGTGGCGGTGCACGGCAAAACGCCGTCGTCCGAATGCCCGTGCTGCGGCTATCGCGGCCGGTTCGAGAGTTTCGGACCGGAGAATCGCCCGGCCGCGCGCTGCCCGAACTGCGCATCGCTGCAGCGCCACCGCCTGCTCGCACTCGCGGTCCGCGACCACGCGGTCGAGTTCGCCGGACAGGACGTGCTGCATTTCGCGCCCGAGCCGATCATGGCGCGGATCATCCAGAAAGCGGCACCCAAATCCTATCGAACCGCCGACATTACCCCGGGGCGCGCCGACGAGGTTCTCAACCTCGAGAAGATCGCCAAGCCGGATGCGAGTTTCGACCGGATCGTGGCCAGTCATGTGCTCGAGCATGTCGATGATGCGCTCGCGATGGCCGAGCTCTACCGGATCCTGCGACCCGGCGGCGCGCTGATCGCGATGGTGCCGTTGATCGAGGGCTGGGCGGCGACATATGAGGACGATCGCATCCGCAGCGACCGCGACCGCGCCGATCACTTCGGTCAGTACGACCATGTGCGCTTTTACGGCGCGGATTTCCGCGACCGTCTCATGTCGCACGGCTTCAAGGTTCGCGAATTCACCGCGCTCGGCCGGGAGGCGGTCGATTACGCGCTGTTGCGCGGCGAGAAAGTGTTCATCGCGGTCAAGTGAGTACGTTGCTAAACCAGCGCGCGCGGTGAGATCAGGTTGCGTCGCTTGAGGGCGGGAACGATGCGCATGAGCGCCGATCCAGCACCGGTCATGATGGCGCCCGACAGTGCCAGCGCTCGCCGCCAGGCCGGTCCGGCGAAACCGAGTGCGTAGCCTGAGGCGCGCAGGTCCGCGCCGAGGCAGGATTCGAGCACGAAAAGCTCGGTGCGGCCCAGCCTGGACCGCCACGCCCCCGCGCGTCCTGCGTCGATGGGGCCGCTCACGCGACCATGGATTTTACGCTCGCGTTCGGGAACGAGGTCGGCACGGCTCGCGGCATCGAGCATCTTCGGCTCGAACGTCTCCCCGAGAAAAGCGCATAACGCGCGGACGACCGGCTCGGGGTTCTGCACAAACTCCTCGTAGCGAATTTCGAGCCAGCTTCGAGGTCTGGAGCTGGCCGCGAACCGGCGCGCGGCGCGCACGGCGGCGGTCCATTCGAAGTCTGCGCCCTGATAGCAACGGTGGTTCAGCCCGGCGTCGATGTACGAGACCGCCACGTCGCGCCCGTCGCGGAGGAGGTAAATGATCTTGGCGTCGGGATATAGCGTGGTCAGCTCTGGCAGAATGCCGACATAGACCGGCGTCTTGTCGCCCACGCGCTGCTTGCCAGCGTTGAGCGCGAGGCGCGCGTAGAGCGCGTCGGTCATGTCGCGCAGTGTGCTCTCGCGGTCGCCCAGCGCTGCGCGGAACTCCGCCGCGTCGATCCCGAGGTCCGGCCAGCGGTAATGATGGGTCATTATCGCCAAAGCGCGCGCACGCTCGACGGCGGTCAACACCCTGTCGGTCGGAAGTTCGGCGAGCAACGGTTGCAAAAACCAAGTCTCTGGCGAGACGCACAGTCTTGAGTGGCCGGAGAGTATGAGTCGCAACAACGTACTGCCCGATCGACCCGAACCAACAATGAAGAACGGCCGATTGGACGGATCGGGTGGCGGGGTCACGCAATCCTCCTGCGGGTTGGACCTGCGATCGAGTACCGGGGCTTGCTCGTGCGGAGGTTGGCGCGGCGCGCCCATCGCGTCAGGTCGCCCGCGCGACGGCGAGCCTGGCAAGCGGCGTGAGCCGCGCCTGCCGTCGCTCGACCAGCCGCGTCGCGAGAGCGGGTGCCACCCCCAGCAATGCACGCAGCATTTTCCAACTCGGCGAGAGCACCCCCTGCCGGTCCGCCTCGCGCAGGCAGTCGCGCGCGAATTGCGTGCGCCGATCCAGCAGCGCGCCCGTCGCCTCGTGGAGCTGCATCAATCCCAGTACCTCGCCAAGCTTGCGCCGACAGATCGCCTCCTCGCGGGGGTGCCCGCGAAGCGCGCCGAGCGCGCGCACATACGCCTGCGCCGCGCCCAGATGCATTTTGAACGCGGTGTTGGACAGCGATCCTGCGCGTCGCCGATAGCGCGCGAGCGCTTTGGGGACGAAGACGAAGTGCCCGCCCGCGATCAGCAATCGTACCCACAGATCGAAGTCCTCCGCTGCGGGCATTTCGACCGAAAAGCCTTTGACTGCACGTACGGCCTCCGTCACCATCGTCGCCCCGGTGTAGACGAGGAAATCTCGCGACAGCACGTTGGCGAGGTTCGGCTCCGCATCCATCGGCTCGAACTCGGAAAGTCGGCGGCCCTCACGGTCGGGAACGCCGAACATCGTCGCGTCGCAGCACGCCACCACCGCGCCGGGCGTCCCCTCCAGCGCGGCCAGCATCTCCTCGAGATAGGTCGGCTCCATGAGGTCGTCGCTATCCACGAACGCAAGGCAGCGCCCGCGCGCGAGCGCGATGCCCCGGTTGCGCGCGACCGTCGGCCCGCCGTTGTCGAAATGGTGAAGCTGGAAGCGCGTATCCGCCAGGAATGGAGTGCACGCGCCGCGAAGATCGTCGGTCGATCCATCGTCGATGATCAGCGCCTCGAAGTCTCGGCGTGTCTGCGCTGCGACCGAAGCTAATGTCTCGGGAATGAGCGTAGCGGTCTGGAAGGCGGGGATGACGATCGAAACCGCCGGTATCGCCTGCATCTGCTCCGTCCCGCTGTGCACGGCCGCGCGCCTAGCACGACACCCGGGTGTTGAAAAGCGCCGCACCCTTTCCCGAGCGCCCACGACGGGCGACTTTGCGCCGCGCGCGCCCCGTGCATAGGGTGGGCGCGTGCACATCCATCCTCTCGTCACGGACACGCCCGCTCTCGCGGACCTTTGCGAACGCTGGGCGAAAGCTCCTTACATCGCAGTCGACACCGAGTTCATGCGCGAGAACACCTTCTGGCCCGATCTGTGCCTGATCCAGGTCGCCTCGCCCGACGAGGCCGCGTGCATCGATCCCAAGGCGCAGGGG
>JBBQJX010000026.1:0-10868 GCA_038326295.1 Sphingomonadales bacterium | reverse complement strand
GGTGGAGTTGGCCGATGGGGAGATCGTGGGCGTGAGTCCCCCGGGATGGAACCATGGACGGCTTCAGGCTCTGCTGACCGTATTGCTCCACAACGCCGTCGCGGGCACGGGAATCCTGGTCGGTGCCGAGACAGGATCGGTGCTCGGACCTCGAACGGTACGCGGCCTCGATCTTGTCCTGGTTCGTTCGGACCCGGGAGAGGGCAGGCTCGATCCGTCGGCGATCCTTCTCGCGGTCGAGATCGCCGATACGACACTGGAGCGCGATCTGATCGTAAAGGCGCTCGAATATGCGCGCGTTGGCATTCCCCATTACTGGGTTCTGGACGTCAGGCGGCGTACCACGCACGTCATGTCCGGACCAGGCAACCTGGGTTATCTCGATCGCACCGTGATGGGCTTTGCCGAACCCCTCGCCGTCCCCGGCACCGATCGGACGATCGCACTCGACTGAACGCCCTTCCCCCGCCGCCCGCACACGCTAAACGAGGGGCGCATGCCCTACCCGCTCGTCATCGCCCCATCGATCCTGTCCGCAGATTTCGCGCGCTTCGGCGAGGAGGTGCGCGCGATCGATGCGGCGGGCGCGGACTGGATCCACGTGGACGTGATGGACGGACATTTCGTCCCCAACATCACCTTCGGGCCGCGGCTGGTGGAGTGCATCCGCCCGCATACCGCCAAACCTTTGGACGTTCACCTGATGATCGCGCCCGCCGATCCCTATCTGGAAGCCTTCGCGCATGCGGGCGCGGACCAGTTGACGGTGCACGCCGAAGCCGGGCCGCATCTGGATCGCACGTTGCAGGCGATCCGGGGGCTGGGCAAGAAGGCTGGCGTGTCGCTGACCCCGTCCACGCCGGAAAGCGCGATCGAATATGTGCTGGAACGGCTCGATCTCATTCTGGTGATGAGCGTCAATCCGGGGTTCGGCGGGCAATCCTTCCTGCCCGCGATGCTGCCCAAGATCGCCCGGTTGCGCGCGATGATCGGGGAACGGCCTATTCGGCTCGAGGTAGATGGCGGTGTTACGCCCGGGACGGTGGGCGCGGTGGTCCGCGCAGGCGCGGACGCGCTGGTGGCGGGATCGGCGGTGTTCCGGGGCGGCGCGGCGGAATATGCGGCCAATATCGCCACGCTGCGGACGGCGGGGAGCGACTGAAATACTGGTGCACCCGACTGGATTCGAACCAGTGGCCTTTGCCTTCGGAGGGCAACGCTCTATCCAGCTGAGCTACGGGTGCGTGACCTGATCCTAGCCGGTTGTACCCGCTATGGTCAACGCGCTCTCCCACCGTGCGATCAGCTTGCCAGCGCCTCGCCACGCACCGCAGCTTCGATCGTGGCGACATCGATCTTGCGCATGGGCATCATCGCCGCGAACGCGCGCTTGGCCACTTCACCGCCCTGAGCCATGGCTTCCGTCAGGACGCGCGGCGTGATCTGCCAGGAGAGGCCCCATTTGTCCTTGCACCAGCCGCACGCGCTCTCCGCACCGCCATTGTCAACGATCGCGTCCCAATAGCGATCTGTTTCCGCCTGATCGTCGGTGGCGATCTGGAAGGAGAATGCCTCGCTCTGCGTGAACCTGTCTCCGCCGTTCAGACCGAGGCACGGCATGCCGCATACCGTGAATTCAACGGTCAGGACATCGCCCATCTTGCCGCCCGGAAAATCGGACGGTGCCCGATGGACCGCGCCGACCGCGCTATCGGGAAAGGTCTGCGCGTAAAACCGCGCTGCCCCTTCGGCGTCATTGTCATACCACAGACAGATCGTGTTCTTGTTCACAATAGCCTCCGCAGCCAGCCGATAATCGAGAGAAATCTCGATACGGGCCGCGTCCCCTTTACCCGCGCTACCCCGCCGCCGCCAGCACGGCGGCGCGCAGTTCGGCGATGCCCGCACCCTTGTCCGCGCTGGTGGCCAGCAGATCGGGGTGCGCGGCGACGTGGGTGCGCGCTTCCTCGGCGGTGGCGGCCTGGATCGCGAGCGCGGCGGCGGGCTTGAGCTTGTCGAGCTTGGTCAGCACCACCTGATAGCTGACCGCCGCCTTGTCCATCAGCGTCATCACGTCGCGGTCGACCGGCTTGAAGCCGTGGCGGCTGTCGATCAGCAGCAGCACGCGGCGCAGCGTCGGGCGGCCGCGCAGATAGTCGTTCACGAGGCGCTGCCATTGGCGCACCACATCCCTGGGAGCCTCGGCGAAGCCGTAGCCGGGCATGTCCACCAGCCGCAGCGTGGGCGGCTCGCCCACCTCGAAGATGTTAAGCTCCTGCGTGCGGCCGGGCGTGTTCGATGCCCGCGCGAGGCCGGTGCGGCCAGTGAGCGCGTTCAGCAGCGTGGATTTGCCGACGTTGGAGCGGCCCGCGAACGCGATCTCGGGCAGGTCCATCGGCGGCAGGAACTCGAGCGCGGGGGCAGACAGGCGGAACGCGACGGGACCGGCGAACAGCTTGCGCGCCGCCTCGATCTGCGCGGCGCGCTCCTCCTGCCCGGTCACTGCGTGGCCGCGCGTTCCTTGCGCTTGAACCAGAGCTGCTGGAGGATGGTGATCGAGTTGTTGGTCGCCCAGTAAAGCTGAAGACCCGCCGCAAAGGGCGCCATGATGAACATGAACACCCACGGCATCAGCGCGAAGATCTGCGCCTGCGCGGGGTCGGGCGAGGGCGGGTTCTGCTTTTGCTGCACCCACATCGTCACCCCAAGGATGATCGGCAGGATGCCGATGGCGATCTGGTGCGGCGGGGTGAAGGGGAGCAGGCCGAACAGGTTGACCGGCGTGAGCGGATCGGGGGCCGAGAGATCGCGGATCCATCCGACGAAGGGCTGGTGGCGCATCTCGATCGTGACGAGCAGCGTTTTATACAGCGCGAAGAAGATCGGGATCTGAACCAGCGTCGGCAGGCAGCCACCCACCGGATTGACCTTCTCGCGCTTGTAGAACTCCATCATCTCGGTCTGGAGGCGCGGCTTGTCGTCCTTGTGCCGCGCCTGGAGTTCTTTCAGCCGGGGGCCGAGCACGCGCATCTTGGCCATCGAGTGATATTGCTTGGCTGCAATCGGGAAAAGCAGCGTTTTGAGGATCAGGACGAGGCCGATAATGGCGAGGCCGAAGTTGCCCGTCAGCTTGAAGAGGAAATCGAGCACGCTGAAGATCGGCTTGGCGATGACGCGGAACCACCCCCAATCGATCGCATTATCGAACTGCACGATGCCGTATTTCGCTTCGATGCGCTGGAGCGTGTCGACCTCCTTCGCGCCCGCGAACATGTAGCCCGCGCGCTGCGCAACCTGCCCGGGCGCGGCGACGAGCGCGGGCGGAGCGATGTCCGCCTGGAACTTGTCGCCTGCGCCATGGCGGAAGCTTGCGTCCACCGCAGCAGCGGGATCGGCGGCGAGTGCGGTCAGCCAGTATTTCTCCGCGAAGCCGAGCCACCCCTTGCCGGCGTAGGCGATTGTATGGTTCGGGGCCTCGACCACCTCGGACCATTTGACGTGGTTGATGTGCCCATCGACGATCGCGGTCGGCCCGAAGAAGGCGGTGAAGGACGACGCGTCCTTGCTCTCGCCGGTGCGGGTGACGAGGCTCCACGGGCGCGCGGTGGCGGTGGCGGCCGAGCGGTTGACGATGCGGTGATCGACGCGGACGAGGTAATCGTCCGCAATCGAGAGGCCGATCTGATATTCGACGCCACCGGGTGCGGCGTAGCTGAGCGTGACCGGCTTGCCGACACCGAGTTCGGACGCGCTCGCGGTCCAGCGCGCATCGGGCGGGGGCGCGCTCGCGCCCGTGAAGCCGAATGCCGCGAACGCCGCGCCGGGCGTGCCCGAGGGCGAAAGCAGGCGGATGTTGGGGGACTTGGCGGCGATCGTCTCGTGATATTTGACGAGCGTCAGATCGTCGATGCGCGCGCCCGCCAGATTGATCGATCCGCGGAACACGGGCGTTGCGATGGCGACGCGAGGCGTCTCGGCGAGTACAACGGCGCGGTCCTGCCGAACCGCAGGGGCGGCCGCGCCGGGGATGGTGGGTTGCGCGGCGGGGTTGGGCAGCACCACCTGCTCGCCGCCCGCGATCACCGTTGAACGTTTCGCATCGGCGTTGGGAAAGTAGCGGTTTTGGACCCAGCCCCAGCCGACAAAGACCAGCACGGAGAGGAGCACCGCCAGGATGAGGTTGCGCGTATCGTTGGTCACTTGCACCTTTCAGGCACGGGATCGAAGCCATGGCCGCCCCACGGATGGCAACGCAGGATGCGCCTTAGCGCGAGCCAACCCCCGCGCGCTACTCCGTGGCGTTGCAGCGCCTCGGCAGCATAGGCCGAACAGGTCGGATGATAGCGGCAATTGCGCGGCATCACGGGGGACAGCGTGTATTGATAGGCGCGGATCAGCGCGACGAGCAGGCCACCCATCACGCTGTTCGCCGCAGACCGCGCTTGTCGAAGCATCAATTGTGCGAAGTTCACGAAGTTCACGGCGTCCTGGGCGAGCGGGAGAAGCGTGTTGTAGCGCGATTTGCGGCGGAGTGGCGGGATCGGTTGCCGGGCATCGCGAGACGGATCGTGGAAGTGATCCTACAAGGCAAGGGCACGATCAGCTGGTCACATGGTGCGGGTGCGAAGGAAGAGAAGGAGACATTTCGACCGGCGCGGCGCGCGCGGTCAGGTCGCGACCGGGCTTCAGGCCCCGAGCCGCTTCAGCGCGCGCTCCAGATCGGCGCGCATCGTGGCAAAATCTCGTGCGATGCCGGGCGGGCGGCCGATGAGCACATGATCCGCGCCGGGGACCGCGCGACCGGGCAACACATCGCGCACCAAGGCACGCAGGCGACGCTTGAGGCGATTTCGTGCGACCGCGTTGCCGTTCTTCTTCGAGACCGTGAAACCCACCCGCACTGCGGCCAAGCCGTCACCCCGCTTGCGCGCGAGGAGGACGAAGCCCGGCGTTGCCACCCTGCCCCCGCCGTTCGCGGCGACGAAATCGGCGCGGCGCGTCAGGCGCGGGACGTTTGCCGGATCGCTCAGGCGCTGAGCTTGCGGCGGCCGCGCGCGCGCCGCGCGGCCAGCACCTTGCGCCCGCCGGTGGTGGCGCTGCGCTCGCGGAAGCCATGCTTGCGCTTGCGGCGCAGGCGGCTGGGTTGGAAAGTACGCTTCATGCCTGTAGCCCTTGGGTGCGGTGCGCGCGTGAGGGTTCCCCCAAGGGCGCTGTAAGCCGAGCCGGGTAACGCTTGTGGAGGGCGCATGTCAATGTCGCGTGCGGGCAAATGGCTGCCGCTGATCGTGTTGCTGGCGCTGGCGGCGGCGTTCTTCGCGCTCGGCGGGAGCGATCTCGTCAGCCCCGCCTCGCTCGCGCGGCGCTACGGCGAGTTGCGGGAATGGACCGACGCCGATCCGGTGCGCGCGATAGCGGCGTTCGTGGGACTGTACGCCGCGCTGGTGGCGACAGTGATCTTCCCCGGCGCGTTCGTGCTGACGATCGCGGGCGGGATGCTGTTCGGCACCATGGCGGGGGCGCTGGCCGCCGTGGTGGGCGTCAATCTGGGCGGGATCGTCGCGTTCCTCGCGGCGCGGCACGCGCTGGCGCGCGGCGTGACGCTGGGCGCGAAGGGCGAGGCGATGCGCGCAGGGATGGCGAAGGAGGGCGTGCCGTTCCTGCTCGTGCTGCGTACCACGCCGCTGCTGCCTTATTGGGTGGTGACGCTCGCGGCGGCGGCGGCGAACCTGTCGCTGCGGCGCTTCCTGATCGGATCGGTGCTGGGCGTGATCCCACCCTGCTTCGTTTTCGCGCGGCTCGGATCGGGGTTGGCCGACCGGATCGCGGGCGGCGAGCATGTCTCGCTCGGCGGCCTCGCCACCGCGCCCGAAGTGGTGTGGCCGCTGGCGGCGCTGGCGGCGATCGGCTTTGGCGCACTGATGATCCGGGGAAGACTTAAGGCGCGTTTACCGCGGGCTTACCCGCCTGCGCCGAACGCCTAAGCGTCCCCCTCGTTAACGAGGGGTTGGGATGGTCGCGCATGTCGCCACGGTCGCGTATCTGGGGCTGGAGGCGCGCGGCGTGGACGTGCAGGTGCACATCCAGGGGGGGCAGCCCAATTTTTTCGTGGTCGGGCTGGCCGACAAGGCGGTGAGCGAAAGCCGCGAGCGGGTGCGCGCTACCCTGTCCGCGCTGGGGCTGGCGCTGCCGCCCAAGCGGA
The DNA here is from genome assembly GCA_038326295.1 of Sphingomonadales bacterium. Lineage (GTDB taxonomy): Bacteria > Pseudomonadota > Alphaproteobacteria > Sphingomonadales > Sphingomonadaceae > JAVVHE01. The sequence goes on along the minus strand of JBBQJX010000026.1, from coordinate 4,669 downwards.
TCACGGTCAACCTGTCGCCCGCGGACCTGCCCAAGGAGGGATCGCATTACGATCTGCCCATCGCGCTTGGGCTGCTGAGCGCGATGGGGATCGTCGATGACGAACAACTCGCGGGTTATGTGGTGGTGGGCGAATTGGGGCTGGATGGCGATCTGGCGTGCGTGCCGGGCGTATTGCTGGCGGCGCTGCACGCATCGGGCCTTGGCAAGGGGCTGATCTGTCCGGGCGGACAGGGGGGCGAGGCGGCGTGGGCGGGCGCGATCGACGTGATCGCCGCACCGACGCTGCTGGCACTGCTCAATCATCTGAAGGGGCTGCAAATCCTGCCCCCGCCTACGCGCGCGATCGCCAACGGGCGGGCGCTGGGGCCGGATCTGAGCGAGGTCAAGGGGCAGGAGACCGCCAAGCGCGCGCTGGAGATCGCGGCGGCGGGCGGGCACAATCTGCTGATGTGCGGCCCGCCGGGCGCGGGCAAATCGATGCTGGCGGCGGCATTGCCGGGCATTCTGCCCGATCTGTCGCCGAGCGAGGCTTTGGAAGTGTCGATGGTGGCGAGCGTGGCGGGCGTGCTCGACGAGGGGCGGCTGATCCGCGCGCGGCCGTACCGCGCGCCGCACCACTCGGCCTCGATGCCCGCGCTGGTGGGCGGCGGCATGAAAGCCAAGCCGGGCGAGATCAGCCTGGCGCATCTGGGGGTCTTGTTTCTGGACGAGTTGCCCGAGTTCGGACGCGGCGTCCTCGATGCGCTGCGCCAGCCGCTGGAGACGGGCAACGTCACTGTGGCGAGGGCGGCGGCGCATGTGACCTACCCCGCGCGCGTACAGCTGATCGCCGCGATGAACCCTTGCCGCTGCGGCTATCTGAGCGATGCCGAGCGCGCATGTTCGCGCGCACCCAAATGTGCAGGCGATTACCAGTCGCGGCTTTCGGGGCCGCTGCTCGACCGGATCGACCTGCACATCGAGGTCGAACCGGTGAGCGCATCCGACCTGCATTCGCCGCCGCCATGCGAGACTTCGGCGGTGGTGGCGCAGCGCGTGGGCGCGGCGCGCGCGCTGCAGACCGCGCGCTATGCGGGCGAGGGGGTGCGCACGAACGCGGAGGCCGACGGCAAGCTGCTCGAACGAGTCGCCTCGCCCGACGAGGCGGGGCGCAAGCTGCTGGTGCAGGCGGCGGAAAAGCTGCGGCTGAGCGCGCGGGGCTATCACCGGACGCTGAAGGTGGCGCGGACCTTGGCCGATCTGGCGGGGGCGGACGGCGTGGGGCGGGTGCATATCGCGGAGGCGCTGAGCTATCGGCGGAGATCGCCGGTGAATTGAGCCGGTCTTGCCGTTTGCGCGCCGGTTGCATGTCAGAGCTGTGGCCGAACCGCTCTCTATCTCTGTCGAAGCCGCTTGGGATCCGGAGGGCGGCGTCTGGGTTGCCACGTCGGACGATGTGCCGGGTCTCGTCGCGCATAGCGCCGATTTTGCCGCGCTCGTGGAGATGGTTGCCGAACTCGTCCCGGTATTGCTGATCGAGAACGGGATTATAGCGCGCGGGTCTGCACCGCGCGAGATGCCTCTGCACATCGCCGCACACGGGTTTGCGCGCTCCTCCTTCTGCCTCGCCGCCTGACGCTTGGCGGACTATCGCCGCGATCTGGTCCGATTTCTGCGCGATCAGGGCTGCGAGTTTGTCCGTAACGCCAGCGGCAGCCACGAGCTTTGGCAAAGTCCGGTCAATGGCGCGCGGTTCGTGATCCAGCACAGTATCCCCTCGCGCGAGAGTGCCAACAGCATCTGCAAACAGGAGGGGCTGCCGAAGAGCTTCTAGCTCGTGCGCAAGTTAAGCCTACCGGCGCAAAATCTCATGCGCTGGCCTCGGCCGCTTCGCCCATGGCGTACCAGCAGCGCACATGTTCCCACGCCGCCTCGGCCGTCTCGACCCAGGTGATCAGGTTCAGGTCGGTCGCGGAAATGACGCCTTCCTCGACGAGCGCGTCCCAGCCTACGACGCGGTGCCAGTAATCACGTCCGAACAGGAGCACGGGCATCGGCTTGATCTTGCCCGTCTGGATGAGGGTGAGCAGTTCGAACATTTCGTCGAAGGTGCCAAAGCCGCCGGGGAAGACCGCGACTGCGCGGGCGCGAAGCAGGAAGTGCATTTTGCGCAAGGCGAAATAGTGGAACTGGAAGGAAAGGTTCGGGGTGACGTAGGGGTTGGGAGCCTGCTCGTGGGGCAATACGATGTTGAGGCCGATCGAGGGGGCGCCGACGTCGGCGGCACCCTGGTTGGCGGCTTCCATAATCGATGGGCCGCCGCCCGAACACACGACATAGTCGCGACCATGGCCGTTCATTGTCGCCGCGCCATGGTCTGAGGCCATGCGCGCGAGTCGACGTGCCTCGGTGCAATAATGTGCTTTCGCGGCGAGGCGCTCGGCGATCGCCTTCCCCGGGCCGGTGGTGCCCGCGACGATCGCGGGCGCGTCGGCGACGCAGGGGATGCGCGCCGATCCGTAGAAGACGAAGGTGGACAGCACGCCCGCCTCGCTCAGCAGCAGCTCGGGCTTGAGCAATTCGAGCTGGAAGCGCACCGGGCGCAGATCCTCGCGCAGCAGGAAATCGGTATCCTGGAACGCGAGCCGGTAGGCGGGATCGGAAGTTTGCGGAGTGATGGCAGCGTGGCGCGCGGCCGCCGAAACGTCCTCGGCGGCGCTTGGAAAGGGTTTCGCGGGCGGGCTCATCGCGCGCGCCACAGCGTCAGCAGGTGCACGGCGCCGAACACGGCCACGATCACGCCGACCAGCATGATGCTGTTCCACGGCAGCAGCGCCACCTCTCCCATCGCGGCGGTGCGCCGTCGCCGGGTGGCGATGATGCCCGCGATCACCACTATTGCGCCTGCGGCCGTGGCGACCACGCTTAACGTCCATTCGTCCATCGCCGCGCCCTAGCGCCTTGCCGCCCCGGGGCAAAGTGGCTACCCGCCACGCCCATGCGACTGACCATGATCGGCACCGGCTATGTGGGCCTCGTTTCCGGCGCGTGCTTCTCCGAATTCGGACACCATGTGGTGTGTGTGGACGCCAATCCCGAGCTGATCGAGCGGCTGCTGGCGGGCAAGATGCCGATCTACGAGCCGGGACTGGACGAGCTGGTGGCGCGCAACGTGGCGGCCGGCCGGTTGAGCTTCAGCACGTCGGTTGCAGAGGCGGTGCCAGGGGCGGACGCGGTATTCATCGGTGTCGGCACCCCCTCGCGGCGTGGCGACGGACATGCGGACCTGAGCTATGTTTATGCGGCGGCGCGCGAGATTGCCGCGGCGGTCACCTCGCCCACCGTCGTCGTGAACAAGTCGACCGTGCCCGTAGGCACCGCGCGCGCGGTCGAGGCGATCGCGCGCGAGGTCGCGCCGGCCAAGGACATCCACGTCGCGTCCAACCCCGAATTCCTGCGCGAAGGTTCGGCGATCGAGGATTTCATGCGCCCCGACCGCGTGGTGTGCGGCGTGGACAGCGAGCACGCGCAGGCGGTGCTGCGCGCGATTTACCGGCCTTTGAGCCTGCGCGAGACACCGATCCTGTTCACCAGTCGTGAAGCCGCCGAACTGACCAAATATGCCGCGAACGGCTTTCTGGCGATGAAGATCAGCTTCATCAACGAGATCGCGGACCTGTGCGAGGCGGTCGGCGCGGACGTGCAGGATGTGGCCAGGGGCATCGGCATGGACGGGCGCATCGGCTCCAAATTCCTGAACCCCGGCCCTGGCTATGGCGGATCGTGCTTCCCCAAGGACACGCTGGCGCTGCTGCGCACCAGCGAGGAGGCGGGACGGCCCTTGAAGCTCATCGGCGCGACGGTGGCGGTGAACGACGCGCGCAAGGCGGCGATGGCGGCGCGGGTGATCGCGGCGTGTGGCGGGTCCGTGGCGGGCAAGACGATCGCGGTGCTGGGCCTGACGTTCAAGCCCAATACCGACGACATGCGCGATTCGCCCAGCCTCGACGTCATCCCCGTGCTGCAGAAGGCAGGCGCGCGCGTGGTCGCCTACGATCCCGAAGGGATGAGTGTCGCCGCCAAGCTGTTGCCCGAGGTGGAAATGTGCGCGGGCGCCTACGAGACGATCGAGGGCGCCGACGCGCTCGTGATACTGACCGAATGGAACGAGTTTCGCGCCCTCGATCTCATGCGGGTCAAGGCCACGCTCAAATCCAACGTCTTCGTCGATCTGCGCAACATCTACCGCCCCGCTGACATGGCGGCGGCGGGGTTCGATTATCATTCGGTGGGGCGTGCCACGGTGTCGCCCGCGCCCGTGGCCGTACGGCTGGCGGCGGAGTAGCCTTGGCGACGCGGGGTCTGCACGCCATCTGGGAGCGGAGGAGACGCACATGACCGAGAGCGCAATTTTCGCCGGAGGATGTTTCTGGTGCACCGAGGCGATTTTTGACGACGTGATCGGGGTGGAGGCGGTCGAGAGCGGCTATATCGGCGGACAGATGGCTAATCCGACGTACAAGCGCGTGTGCGACGGGAACACGGGGCATGCCGAGGCGGTGAAGATCGATTTCGATCCGGCGGTGATTTCCTACGACGAACTGCTCGATATCTTCTTTCACACGCACGATCCGACGCAATTGAACAAGCAGGGGAACGACACGGGCACGCAGTATCGCTCGGCGGTG
>JBBQJX010000025.1:0-10872 GCA_038326295.1 Sphingomonadales bacterium | reverse complement strand
CGGCAAAGGCTATGCCTACGATCACGATGCCCCTGACGCGTTCTCGGGCGCGCGCTATTGGCCGGACGAGATGGAGGCGCGCGTGTTTTACGAGCCGACCGAGCGTGGCCGCGAGGCCGCAATCGCGCGGCGGCTCGAAGCGTGGCGTGACCTGCGGCGCGGGCGGTAGCGTCGTCATAGGGTGTCGGATTTCTTTACAAACACGCAACGATCTTACCAGCCCCCCCACGGCATAAAGCGCGCAAAACTCTCATTCTCTGGTAACTGGCATGATCCTTGCCTCCGACCAGGCGCCGGTGTCAGATGTCGGCTTGGGAGGGTTTTCATGATCAAGTCCGTTCTGCTCGCTGCCGTCGCCGTCGCGGCGCTCGCCTCGCCGGCCAGCGCACTCACCTTCATTCTCAACGATACCGGCGGCGTCGGGATGGGCACGCAGGCGCGCGCCGGGTTCCAGGCAGCGGCGGACCTTTGGTCGGCAGCGTTCACCGATAACGCCACGATCGTGCTCGATGTCGGCTTCCGGGCGCTCGGCCCCAACATCCTGGGATCGACCGGCTCGACCGCCAACCAGATCAACTATGCGGGCCTGCAGCAGGTACTTGCGCTCGATCGCACTTCGTTCCGTGACAATCGCGCGGTCAATCACCTCCAGGCGGGCTCGCTCAGCTACATCAGCAACGAGCCGGGCAACTGCGTAACCAACGTTCCCACCTGCATGGCGATCGACAGCCGGGTGCGCGTGATCGACAACGACAACACGGTCGATAACAACAATATCCGCATCAACACCGCCAACGTGAAGGCGCTCGGCCTGAACCCGGTCTACGCCGCGAACAATCCCGGCGGCCGCGACGGTTCGGTGACGTTCAGCACGCTGTTCAACTTCGATTTCGATCGGAGCGACGGCATCACGCCCGGCCTGTTCGATTTCGTCGGCGTTGCCGCGCACGAGATCGGCCACGCGCTCGGCTTCGTATCGGGCGTCGATTTGGTCGATGGCAACGCCGAGCCTTTCATCCCGCCTCCCGGCCGCGCGGGCCTCGACGGCATCGCCTACGGCACGACGCTCGATCTGTTCCGCTACGATTATTTCGATCCCGCCAACCCCAGCGGCGATCGGCTGCTCAGCTGGGCGGTGGGCGGAACGCCCTGCCTTTCACTCGACGCGGGTGCCTCGTGCCTCGGCACCTTCTCGACCGGATCGTTCAACGGCGACCGCCGCCAGGCGAGCCACTGGAAGGACGATCAGCTGACGGGCATCTATCAGGGCATCATGGACCCGAGCGCGACCGGCCCGAATAACACGCGGCCCTTCGCGCGCATCACCCCGCTCGATCTGACCGCGTTCGACGTGATCGGCTACGATCTGCGCGTCGCGGTGCCCGAGCCTGCGACCATGGCGATCTTCGGCCTTGGAGCGGCCGCGCTCGGCCTGGCGCGCCGCCGTCGGGGCTGACCCAATGGCGAAGCCGGAGGCCTGCGCCGCCGGCTTCGCCGACTGGGCGGCGGTGTGCGCCTTCGCGCTCACCTTGCCCGCGACCGAGCTCGCGAGCTTCTACGGCACCCCCACCCCCAAGGTGGGCGGCAAGGCATTCGTCGCCAGCGGCCAAGAGCCCGACACGAGTTTCGTGCTGATGACGAGCCTCGATGCAAAGGCAATGCTGATCGAAACACAGCCCGAGACTTTCTGGGAAACCGATCACTACCGAGGCTGGCCCGCCGTCCTCGTGCGGTTCGGCACGGGCGAGCGTGATTGGATCGGGACGCTGATCGCGCGCGCCTGGTGGGCAAAGGCCCCCGCCGCGCTCCGCAAGGCGCATCCCGGACTGTCGCACTGAAGCGCGTTCCTTTCCCGGCGCGCCCCGTTCAGGATCGGCTGCCCGGCTTCACCGCCGGGATCGCGGCAAGTTCGGGCGGCAGCGCGTCGGGCGGATAGCTGGGCACATCGAGACGCAGCAGCGCGATCAGCCGTACGCCCACATCCACGCTGCCGTTCGAGCGATCGACAAGGCAGGCGGCGGCGATCACGCGCCCGCCCGCCGCCTCCACCGCCGCGATCGCCTCGCGCGAGGAGAGGCCGGTGGTGACCACATCCTCGCACAGCAGCACGCGGGTGCCGGGCGCCAGCGCGAAGCCGCGCCGGAGCTCGAACGTTCCCGAGGGGCGTTCGACGAACATCGATCGCAGCCCGAGCTGGCGCGCAAGTTCGTAGCCGACGATCAGACCGCCCATCGCGGGCGCAATCACAACGTCCGCCTCCACGCCGCCCGCGCGCACCTTGTCCGCCAGCGCGCCCGCCAGCCGAGCGGCGCGCGCGGGATCGGTCAGCACGCGCGCGCACTGGAGATAGCGCGGGCTGCGCAAGCCAGAGGAGAGGATGAAGTGGCCCTCCAGCAGCGCGCCCGCTTCGCGAAATTCGGTCAAGATTTCGTCCGGAGCCATTGCAGGGCCGGTAGCAGCGCGGTCCCCCCTCGTCACCCCCGCTCGCGCTCGGCCGCGAGCACGCCGGGCGCATCGCGCAAGCCGGCGAGGATGCCCATCAGCTGCGCCAAATTCTCCACCTCGATGTCGAGCACGTACGTGTGGTGCGTCCGGTCGCGGTCGCGGGTGGCGACGTTGACGATGTTGGCCCCCTCGCGTGCGATCAGGGCGGTCATCGCGGCGAGTGCGCCGGGCTTGTTCGCCACCGTTGCCGCGATGCGCGCGGTGTGCGTCTCGGCGTCCACCCCCCAGCCGAGATCGAGCCACTCATCGCGCTCGTCCGCGTCGGCGAGGCGCGGGCAATCGATCACATGGACTTCGATGCCCACCCCGGGCTTGCGCAGCCCCACGATGCGATCGCCGGGCACCGGCCCGCAGCGTCCCAGATGCACCGCAACGCCCGGCGTCAGCCCGCGGATGCTGATCACATCGCCCTTGGCTGCAACCGGCGAACGCCGGGCCTTCGACCGCGGTCCGCCGGGGACGAGCGCGTCGAGCACCGCATCGTCCTCGATCGCGCCCTTGGCGATCGCCACGAGCAGCGCAGCGCGATCCGGGAGCTTGAGGCGCTTCAAAGCCGCCGCCACCGCCTCGTCGGACAAGGGCGTCGAAAGGCGCGCGGCGAGCGCCTCGAACATGCTCGCACCCAGCGCCGCCTGCTCCTCGCGTTCGCGCGCGCGAACGTGACGCCGGATCGCGGCACGCGCCTTGCCCGAGACCGCGAAGGCCTCCCACATCGGATCGGGCTGCTGCGCCTTGGAGCGCTGGATTTCCACCTGATCGCCATTGGCGAGCTTGAAGCGCAGCGGCACGACCATGCCGTTCACCTTCGCGCCCACGCAGGTATCGCCGAGCTGCGAGTGGACGGCGTAGGCGAAGTCCACCGGGGTCGATCCGGCGGGCAGCTGAATGAGCTAGCCCTTGGGGGTGAAGCAGAAGACATGATCCTGATACATCGCGAGGCGCGTATGTTCGAGCAGTTCCTCGGGCGTATCGGAATGTTCGATGATGTCGAGCAGATCGCGCACCCAGGGGTAATGCTCGGCGGGATCCTTGTCGGCGACGCCCTGCTTGTAGGCCCAGTGCGCGGCCACCCCGAGCTCGGCGTCGCGGTGCATCGCGCGCGTGCGAATCTGGATTTCGGTGCGGATGCGGTCGCGCTGCATCACGGTGGTGTGCAGCGAGCGATAGCCGTTGCGGCGCGGGGTGGAGATGAAATCCTTGAAGCGCCCCGGCACCAGCGGCCAGCGCGTGTGGATCGCGCCGAGCGCGCGGTAGCAGGTATCTTCGTCCGGGACGATCACCCGAAAGCCGATCACGTCGGCCAGCTTCTCGAAGCCCAGATGACGGCGCTGCATCTTTCGCCAGATCGAATACGGGCGCTTCTCGCGGCCGATAACCTCGGCATCGATGCTATGCATCGTGAGCGCTTCGCGCACATCCTGCGTGATCGCTTCCACCAGATCGCCCCCGCCCTCGCGCAGATCGGCGAGGCGTTTGACGATCGAGGCATGTGCTTCGGGTTCGAGTTCCCGGAAGGCAAGCTCCTCCATTTCCTCCATGAACTCGTACATGCCGATGCGCCCGGCGAGCGGCGCGTAGATATCCATCGTCTCACGCGCGATGCGCTGGCGTTTTTCGGCGGACTTGATGAAGTGCAGCGTGCGCATGTTGTGCAGCCGGTCTGCCAGTTTCACCAGCAGGACGCGGATATCGCCCGACATCGCAACGAGGAACTTGCGCAGGTTTTCGGCCGCGCGCTCGGTCTCGGTCTGCGCTTCGATCCGGCTGAGCTTGGTCACGCCATCGACCAGCCGCAGCACGTTCGGACCGAACAGCCGCTCGATATCGGCGGGCGTGGCAACGGTGTCTTCGAGCGTATCGTGGAGGATGCCGGTCGCGATCGTCTCGGCATCCAGATGCAGATCGGTCAGGATGCCCGCCACCTCGACCGGGTGGCTGAAATAGGGATCGCCGCTGGCTCGCAACTGCGACCCGTGTGCCTTGACGCTGAACACGTAGGCACGGTTCAGCAAATCCTCGTCCGCGTCGGGATCATACGCCTTTACCCGCTCGACCAGTTCGTATTGACGCAACATCCCGGCAAGATGGGGCACATCGTGCAGCGGGGCAATCGAACGCCCTTCCGGCGCCGGTTCGGGTCGGGGCTGGCGCGGGGGATGGACCCGCACACCCGGGTCAGCGCGCGGCGTTCAGCCGATCAAGTTCGGCTTGCACCGCAGCCATATCGGGAAGCCCGTCGGTGACGGTCATGCGCCGCAGAAAGATGGTGGAGCGCGGCCACGGCGCGGCGCCGCAATCGCGTCCGCCGCAAAACACGTTCGCCCAAACCTCATTGATCGCGGACGCCGCCTGATCGGTATCGCGCCACACGATGCCGCCTGCCGATTGCACCGGCTTGCCCCCGGGCGCGGTCGCGCGATCGACGAGCCAGTAGCCAATCTCGCCATTGGCGCGGCCGGGATCGTTCAGCTTGACCCGCTCGACATAGGCTACCCACCGTCCCTTTGGCAGCGGCTGCGACCAGACATCGACAACGCCGTTCACGTCGCGCGGGCTGATCGCGTACATGTAGGTGCCCGATCCGATCTCGCCGCCGCGCACGCCGCGAAAGAGCGTGCGCGCGGACCAGTGGCAAGCATTGGCGGGCCGTCCGCCCCAACCGCCGGGCTTCATCAGCTCGCCGCGCACGATGCACGGTGCCACGTGACCCTGTCCCGTATTGGACAGGCCGGGCAGCTTGCCGCCGGGCGCGACCCAATCGTTACCGAGACGGAGCACAACGGTCAGAAACGCCTCGGTCACGGCACCGGGCAAAGGCAGGATATCGCCGACCGCCCCCTTCTGATCGCCCTCGAACCACGCTTCCAGCGATTGCCCGACCGCGCGGTTGTTGGCGCGCGGCTTCAGCTTCGCGCCGTCGATCGCGAACAGCACGCGGGCACCTCGCGCGGGTGCCGCAACGGGCGCGGCGCGCTTGAGCACCGCAGCGGCGCGCGGATTGGTGCGCAGCGCATCGGGGCGAGGCGGCGCATATGTTGCGCCCGACGCAACCGTCTGCCCGGCGGGCACCAATGCCGTGCGGAAAACCAGGAGGCGCGGCGCGCCCCCGAAGCGTTTGAGCGCGGTCAGCACCAGCACCGCACGCTCGATCGCCGCGTCGGCGGGCTGGTCGAAGCGCATCAGCGCGCCGTAACGCGTGCTGAGCGCAGGCCTGTCACCGATCGGCTTCAAGGTGGAAACCGACATCTCGGTATCCGCGCTGGCGCTAAGCTTCGTGGTGCGTCCGCGCTTGGTGACGCGCAGCTCGGGCTGGCCCTCGGTCGCTTCCCGGCTGGCGAGCTTGGCGAAGCCATCGACCGTGTTGATCCGGAAATCCGCGCCATGTTCGCGCACCAGGCGAGTCACATCGATTTCGATCGTGGCGGGCGGTCCCGGCCTTGGAGCGACCACGCTGGCGAACGGCTTTGCCCCCATTGGCTTGCCTTCGGCATCGAGCCAATCGCCCAGGCTGTTCCCCCAGGCAAGGTGGAGCGTGTGATCGCGATAGATGCGCGTCGCATCCTCGCGCCAAACCGGTGCATCGGCGGCGCGCGAGGGACCGCACGCGGCGGCAACCGAGGCAAGGAGAAGCAGTGCCGAACCCGTGGCCTTACGCATCACTGTGTCTCCGGTAATCGAGCGGCCTGCTACGCCGTCTGCGCCGCGACGCCAAGCGACGACGGCTTATAGCCTGACGAGCATCTTGCCGGTATTGGCCCCGCTGAAGAGGCCCATGAACGCCTGCGGGGCGTTCGCCAGCCCCTCCACGACGGTCTCTTCCGATTTGAGCCGCCCCGCCGCGACATGTGCAGATGCTTCCGCCAGGAACTCGCCTTGCCTGGCCTGAAAATCGAACACGATGAAGCCCTGGATGCGCAAGCGCTTGCCCACGATCATCATCATGTTCTTCGGCCCCGGCGTGACACGATCGTTGTTATATTGGGAAATCATCCCGCATTCGACGAACCGTGCGAACGGTCGTGCCAGCGAAATCGCAACCTCGAGGTGCTCGCCTCCGACGTTGTCGATATATAGGTCGATCCCCTTGGGCGCGGCAGCGCCGACGTTCGCCATGAGATCGCCCACCTTGTAATTGATCGCGTGATCCACCCCCATCCCGCGCAACCAGTCGCACTTCTCGTCCGATCCCGCCGTGCCGATCACCGTGCAGCCGCGCAACTTGGCCAGCTGACACACGATCGATCCTACCGCGCCTGCCGCGCCCGAGACGAAGACGATGTCGCCGTCTTTCATCTGGCCCACCTGTGTCAGTCCCGCCCAAGCGGTGAGGCCGGGCATGCCGAGCACGCCCAGATACGCCTGCTCGGGAATGCCCGGCGTGCGTGGCAGCAGATCGAACGCTTTGCCCGGCCCTTGCGCGATCGTGCGCCAGCCAAGCATCGAGGAAACAAGCGCGCCCACCGGGCGGCTCTCGTCGTGGCTCTCGATCACCTCGCCCACCGCGCCGCCTTGCAATGCCTCGCCGATCACGAACGGCGGCACGTAGCTCGGCCGATCGCTCATTCGCCCGCGCATATAGGGATCGACCGACATCCAGTGATTGCGCACCCGTACCTCGCCAGTGCCCAGCGCCGGGAGTTCGGCCTCAGCGGCCATGAAGTTCGCAGGCTCGGGCGCGCCGACGGGGCGCGAGGCGAGGCGGATTTCGTGTGTTTGCATGGTGGCGATCTCTCCCTTGGGGCTGGCCCCGGTTGCGGCTACCATGGCCTCCCCACCCCAAGAGGCCAAGCCCCGCGATGACCGCGCCCAGCCAGATATTCTATGTGTTCGTGAAGGTGGGCATCGGCCAGACCTACACGGTGGGCCGCAAAATCCTCGCCGACGTACCGCACGTGCGCGAGGTCCTTTCGATCAGCGGCCGCTGGGATTTGCTGGTCAAGATCGTGATCGACACGCGCGAGGATGTGGGCGAACTGATCAACGCCAAGCTTGCGGGCGTAGGGGGGATATTGGATACCGAGACGATCGTGGCGTACCCGGTGTATGACAAGGGTGACGTGTTTTTCTAGGCGTCCCGCTTGACCACAAACGGCCCCGGTCCCTGGACATTGGGCATCAGCTCGATCCGGTTGACGTTCAGATGCGGTGGCAGGCCGACGATCCATGCGACCGTCTCGGCGATATCTTCCGGGCCCATCGCGACCGTGTTCGCGTACATCGCCGCCGCCTTCGCCTCATCGCCCTTGAAGCGGACCTGCGAAAACTCGGTGCCGCCCACCAGCCCGGGCTGGATATCGCTGACGCGCACGCCGGTTCCAACGAGATCGGCTTTCAGGTTGAGCGTGAACTGCTGGACGAACGCCTTGGTCGCTCCGTACACATTGCCGCCCGGATAGGGATAGTTCGCGGCCACGCTGCCCAGATTGATCACATGACCGTGCCCGCGCGCCACCATCGCGGGGAGCAGCGCATGGGTGAGGCGCATGAGGCCGAGGATGTTGGTGCTCACCATCGCTTCCCAATCGGCGAGCAGCCCAGCCTGTGCCGGGGCCGTGCCGAGCGCCAGACCGGCGTTGTTGACCAGAATATCAATCGCGCGCCAGCCTTCGGGGAGCGCGGCGGGCAGCGCGGCGATGGCGGTCGCATCGGTAACGTCGAGCGGCCAGGCGAGGAAGGCGGGGCCGAGTTCGGCGGCGAGCGCGTCGAGCCGGTCGGCGCGGCGTGCGGCACCGATCACCCGGTAGCCTTGGGTCAGGAGGCGGCGCGCGATGGCGGTGCCGAACCCGGCGGATGCGCCGGTGACGAGGACGGTTTGGGTCATGCGCCGCGATGTAGCCGGGCAGATGCGCGTGTGCCATCGACTTGCGATGCCGGGCCGCACCCCCTAATCGCGATGGGGTGGGCGGAGATCATTATGACGCGCTGATCGTCGGCGCGGGCCATGGCGGCGCGCAGGCGGCGGTTGCGCTCCGCCAGGCTGGCTTCGCAGGGTCGATCGGCCTGCTGGGGCGCGAGCCGGAGCCGCCCTATGAGCGGCCGCCGCTGTCCAAGGACTATCTGGCGGGGCATAAGCCGTTCGAGCGCATGCTGTTGCGTCCGCACGCTTTCTGGGCCGAGCGCGCGGTGACGCTGCTGCCGGGGCGGTGCGTAACCGCGGTGGACGTGTCCGGGCGCGTCGTGACCACCGAGGCGGGCGAGCGCATCGGCTATGGCGATCTGGTTTGGGCCGCGGGCGGCGATGCGCGGCGGCTTTCCTGCGACGGTCACGATCTGGCCGGCGTCCATGCGATCCGCACGCGCGCCGACGTGGACGCGTTGCGCGCCGAGCTGGACGGCGGGGACGACGTGGTCGTGATCGGCGGCGGCTATATCGGGCTGGAGGCGGCTGCCGTCCTGGCCAAGGCGGGCAAGCGCGTGACGGTGCTCGAAGCGCAGGGCCGCGTGCTGGCGCGGGTGGCGGGCGAGCCGCTCTCGCGCTTTTACGAGGCGGAGCATCGCGCCCACGGCGTGACGATCGCGCTCGGCGTGCAGGTGGCGTGGCTGCTCGGGAAGGCGGGGCGGGTGACCGCGGTCGAGCTGGCGGACGGGACGGTGCTGCCCGCGCGTATCGTTATCGCCGGGATCGGCATCGTGCCGAGCGTCGGACCGCTGCTCGCCGCGGGGGCGCAGGGCGGCGACGGGGTGGAGGTGGACGCGGCGTGCCGGACCACGCTGCCGCATGTTTACGCGATCGGCGACTGTGCGCGCCATGCGAACGCGTTTGCGGGGGGCGCGCGTCTGCGGGTGGAATCGGTGCAGAACGCGGTCGATCAGGCGACAGTGGCGGCGAAATCGATCGCGGGGCAGGATGCGCGCTATCACGCGCTGCCGTGGTTCTGGTCCAACCAGTATGATCTGCGGCTGCAGACGCTGGGGTTGTCGCGCGGCTATGACGCGCTGGTGATGCGCGGCGATCCGGCCGCGCGCAGCTTCACGCTCGCCTATCTGCGCGAGGGCGCGCTGATCGCGCTCGATTGCGTGAACAGCGCGCGTGATTTCGCGCAGGGGCGCGCGCTGGTGATGGCAGGCGCGCGGGTGGACGTGGCGCGGCTGGCGGATGTGGGCGTGCCGCTGAAGGAATTGGGCGGCTGGTGCGGCGAAGCATGAGAGGCGGTCTCTTACAGCTCCCGTTTCGGTCGCGGCAGTGCGCTCGTAAAATCGGACGAGACGGCACAGCTTTGGCCGTTCGGACAATTGACCGCAGGGCATGTAAAATAACATCGCGTTAAGCTACCGGATCGCTCGGTTCAGAGCGAATGCAGGGAGCGGATCACAATGGCAAAATACACTCGACTGATCGGAACGGTCGCGTTCAGCGCGATCATGGCCGGAGCGCCCGCGATCGCGCAGAGTCAAAACTCCGCGCCGACCAAGACCGTGCGCATGCTGAGCGCTCCAAAAAAATCCCTCGGCGCCGTCCTCCTTCCTTCGGCCGCTCAGCAGTCGGCGTTTCGGCTGAAGCGTCCCGCCGCAGTGCCGCGTACGGCGACGACTGCGGGCTTTTACGTCGACAGCCAGTTCCAGGGACTGAGCCTAGTCGACACGATTAATCTCGGGGCAGGTTTTATCCCGCCCGACATGGCAGGTGCCGCCAACGACAAGTATGTTATCCAGATCGTCAACGGCGGCTTTGCTATTTTTGATCCGCAGGGCAAGCTGGTTGCCAAGCCCAAGCTTGATTCGACGTTCTGGCGCCAGGCGGGTGTCCCGGCGAAAATCGTCGACGTCGGCGTCAGCGACCCTCGCATCTCGTGGGATGCGGCTTCGCAGCGGTTTTTCGCGACGCAGATTAACGTCGACACGCCGAATACGATTATGGTTGCGGTCTCCAAAACGGCGAATCCGCTCGACGGATTCCGCAGCGTTTACACAACACTCACCGGCTTTGACCTCGGCGATTTTCCGACGTTGGGGGTCAACGCCGACGCGCTGACGGTTTCGACGAACAATTTCGCCTTCGGCGCCTTTTTCTCGGGCATCGGCGTTTACTCCTATCCCAAGGCAGATCTGCTGCTGGCTAAGCCGAGTGCGGCGCATCTTGCGCGGTTCGATACGCTCGATCCCAACGCGTACGGCTTCTCGCTGAACGCGGTCGACAGCCAGAACCCGAGCGACGGGTCGCAGCCGATCCTCGCGGTGAGCAACACCGCGCTCAACCGCCTGCAGTTCTCGCAGATCACGGATCCGGGCGAGCCGACAGCGGGAATTTCCTCGCCAAGCACGCTGTTCACCAAATATGACGGATTCCCGAAGCTCGGCCGTCAACCGGGCGGCACCGGCTACGATAACAGCGACGACCGCATCGGTGCCAAAATCAAACAGCTGGGA
>JBBQJX010000024.1:0-10996 GCA_038326295.1 Sphingomonadales bacterium | reverse complement strand
ACGTTCAGGATGCCTTGGGGCAGCCCGGCTTCGAGCATCAGTTCGCCCAGCCGGATCGGCAGCGAGGGATCGCGCTCGGAGGGTTTGAGGATGAACGCGTTGCCGCATGCAATCGCGATGCCGAACATCCACATCGGGATCATCGCGGGGAAGTTGAACGGCGTGATGCCCGCGACGATGCCGAGCGGCACGCGCATCGAATAGACATCGATCCCCGGCCCCGCACCCTGCGTATATTCGCCCTTGAGCGCATGCGGGATGCCGCAGGCGAATTCGATCACCTCGAGCCCGCGCTGGAGATCGCCCCTGCTGTCGGCGATCACCTTGCCATGCTCGGCGCTGAGCAGCCGGGCGAGCTCGTCGATCCGCGCTTCGACCAGCGCCTTGAACGCGAACATGACGCGCGCGCGCCGCTGCGGATTGGTGGCGGCCCAGCCGGGCTGCGCGGCGCGGGCCGAGGCGACGGCTGCGTCTACCGCCGCCGCGCCATCGAGGGGGACGCGGTGCTGGACGCGGCCCGTATTGGGATCGAACACCTCGCCCCAGCGCGTGCCGGTGTGGGGGGCGGCACGGCCGCCGATGAAGTGGGCGAGATCGGGCATGGGAAAGCTCCTTGATGGCGCAGCTTTTACATCCGCGCACGCCGAGCACAAACGCGGGTCGACGGCGCGTCGCTCAGGCCGCCTCGCGCCGCGCGGGTTCGGCGAAGGGGATTTCGCCGATCGAGTCGCCCACTTCCATTCGTCGATCGGGCAGGAACATCAGTTCCTGGCCGGTCATGAGTTCCCCCGAACACAGCTGGAGCGCGAGGCGTTCGTCGTCGCGGCGGCGATATTCGGCCTCGATCTCGGCGACGGTGGCGTGGGGTGTGCCGAGCGCCAGCAATGCCTCGCGCCCCATGCGGACCGCGCTGTCGAAGAGTTCGCGCACCACGATGTCCACCTCGGCCTTGCGCAGCCGCAGCCAGTGCCGCCGATCGAAGGCGCGCGCGAGGATCTGCGCCTGCGGGAAGGCGCGGCGGATCGGGCCCAGCACATCGCCGTCCAGCCAGTCGCCATCGACCGCATAGACGATCATGTTGGCGCGCTCCGCCCCTGCCGCGCGCAGCACGTCCACGCGCCGCCCATCGCCGTAGTAGATCTGGATGCCGAACGGCGCGCTCGTCTTGATCTGGCTGGGCTTGGTATCGATCAGCGTCACCTCGATGCCGCGCGCCATCAGCATCTGGCCGACCGCCTGCCCGAAACGGCCATAGCCCACGATGATCGCCGCACCGCCGTGCGCGGCTTCGGGACCGAGCAGGCCCTCGGCCTCGGTATCGTCCGCCTTGGCGCCCGGCTTGGGCAGCAGTTTGACCGCGAGCGGGGTGAGCATCATCGAGAGCACCACCACGGCGGAGAACAGATCGGCGGCGGCGCGCGTGATCAGCAGGCCCTGCGCGGCGGCGGCGAAGATGACGAAGCCGAACTCGCCACCCTGCGACAGGAGCACGCCGATCGGCAGCGCGGTCTTGAACGGCGTGCCGGACGCACGCGCGAGCAGCGCCACGAGCACGGTCTTGGTCAGCATCAGCGCGATCACGAGGCCGACGATGGTGAGCCAGTTCGCCACGACCACCTCCAGATCGAGGCTCATGCCGATCGCGATGAAGAACAGGCCCATCAGCAGGCCGCGGAACGGCTCCAGATCGGCCTCCAGCTCGTGCCGGTACGGGCTGTCGGCGAGCATCACGCCCGCGACAAACGCGCCCAAAGCCATCGACAGATGGAGCGCATGCATCGCCCATGCCGCGCCCAGCACGGTCAGCAGCGCGGCGGCCACGAACGCCTCGCGCGCGCCGAGCGTGGCGAGCAGGCGGAAGACCGGGATCATCACATAGCGCCCCGCCACCGCGAGGCCCGCAATGGCCCCCACCGTGAACCCCGCCTGCTGCCAGCCCGAGGGCGCCCCCGGATCGGGCACGCGGCTCAATGCGGCGACGATCGTCAGGAGCGGGACGATGGCGAGATCCTGGAAGAGCAGCACCGCGAAGGTTTGCTCGCCCTTGGGGGTGTTGAGCGCGTCTTTCTCCTGGAGGAGACCGATGACGAGCGCAGTCGATGAGAGCGCGAGCGGCAGGCCGACGACGAGGGCCGCCTGCCAGCTGAGCTGGGTTACGAGCAGGAGCAGGCCGGTGAGCGCAAGGCCGCACAACGCGACCTGCGCGAGGCCGAGGCCGAAAATGTCCCGGCGCAATTGCCACAGGCGCGCGGGGCGGAGTTCGAGCCCGATGACGAACAGCAGCAGCACGATGCCGAATTCGGCGAAACTGCGCGTGGTCTCCGCGTTTTGAACCAGCCCGAGCACGCCGGGGCCGATGAGGATGCCCGCCGCGAGATAGCCGAGTGTACCGCCCAGACCGATGCGCGTGAACAGCGGCACGAGCGCGACGCTCGCGGCGAGATAGATTACCCCTTCGCGCAGCACCCCGCCCGAGGTGTCGATCGCCACGATCAGGCCGCGTCCGCGATCGGGCGTGCGAGCCTGGCGGCTTCGGCGGCGGCGGCGGCGGCCTCGAAGGCCAGACGGATCGAGGGGTGCCGGGCGCGATAGGGCAGCGCGGGGGCGAATAGCGCGATCTGATCGGACGGGGGTTGGGCGTCGCCCAGCAGGTAGGCGGCAACCGCGTTACTGAGCGCGGCAAGTTCTTCGGGCGTGCGGCCGAGTATGTCCGCGCCGAGCATGGCGGCGGCGGCCTGGCCGAGCGCGCAGGCGCGCACCTCCTGCGCGAAACGGGCGACCTTGCCGTGTTCGTCGAGCGCGACATGCGCGATGACGCGGCTGCCGCAGATCGGGCTGACGCGCGTGGTGCTGGCGTGCGCACCGGTTAGCCGACCCTCGTGCGGGATGGCGGAGGCGAGCCGGAGGAGCGCCTGATTGTAGAGGATTTCGGACATAGCTGGCCTAGATGTCCCCGTCGGTAAGCGGCCACGCGCGCATCGTGACACGACCTTCGCGATCGACCTCGAGCAGCCGGTTGACGATGTCCGATCCTGCCGCCTCGATCGCATCCAGAGCCGTATCTAGCAGTTGCTGTTGCCCCTCGCGCAGCGCCTTCGGCAGGATGACAAGCAGCCCGGCATGCAGCGCCAGCGACCGGTAGATCCGGACGAAATCGCCGCGATTATGCGTAACCAGCGTGAAATCGCGCGCAAGGATGACCGGCACCAGATCATGGTCGGCCGCGCCGCTCATGCCCAGATAGTTGACGTGCGTGGCCTCGATCCCGCGTTCCTTGGCCGACTTGACCAGCGACGGGGACAGGCATTCGTCGATCAGCAGGCGGATCACAACAGCGCGTTGGCGCGTGCCCAGCTGCGGACCGCCTCGATACCGCCGCGCGGCAGGCTGGGATAATCGCCAACGATCTCGGCCTCGTCCGCGCCGGACTGAAGGTAGACAAGGATGATCTCGGCGGGAATTCGCGTACCGTTTACGACCGGCATTCCGCCCAGGATGTCCGGATCGGACACGACATCCACGATGCGCTCGATGCTGCGCTGGATCGTCCGCTGGACAGTGGGCTGGAGAGCGGGTTGGGCGGTGGCCATGGGCGGTTCCTTCCTTGGCCGCCGATATAGTCCCGTGCGGGCGGGGCGGCTAGGCGCGTCGCCAGGTGGTGCCGGTGGGGCCGTCTTCGAGCAGGATGCCCTCGGCGGCGAGTTCGTCGCGGATACGGTCGGCGGTAGCGAAATCGCGGGCGGCGCGGGCGGCGAGGCGTTCGTCGATCTGGCTATCGAGGCGCAAAAGGATAGAATCGCTGGCCATTATAGTCTCATTAAACGCGAACGAGATATCGACTCTGTCGCCGTCTAGACGGGCACTACCCAGACGCCATTGCTCGCCAGTCCGCTTTAACAACCCAAGCAGGTTGGCCGATGCTTTCAGTTTCTCCGGGTAGTTTTTCCCACCCTCGATCGCCGCCAACGCTTCCACCGTATTCAGATCGTCGGCAAGCGCATCCCGCACGGTCTCGAATGGTGTTGAAGGCACCGCATCGCCCACCGCCCGATGCAGCCGCTCCAGACGCGCCTTGCTCTGCTCAAGCAGTTCCACCGTCCACTCCAGCGGCTGCCGGTAATGCGCGCTGAGCAGCGCCAGCCGCAGCACCTCGCCGTCCCAGCCCTGCGCCAGCAACTCCCCCACGCTCACCACATGGCCCAGCGACTTGGACATCTTGTCCGCGCCCATGCTGAGGAAGCCGTTGTGCATCCAGACGCGCGCCAGTTCGGCCCCGCCGTGTGCGCAGCGCGATTGTGCGGCTTCGTTTTCGTGGTGGGGGAAGATCAGGTCCTGGCCGCCGCCGTGGATGTCGATGGTTTCGCCCAGCAGTTCGCGGATCATGGCGGAGCATTCGATGTGCCAGCCCGGGCGCCCGCGTCCCCAGGGCGACGCCCAGCCCGGCTGACCCTCGACGCTCGGTTTCCACAGTACGAAATCCGCCGCATCGCGCTTGTAGGGGGCGATCTCAACCCGCGCGCCTGCGAGCATCGCGGCGCGGTCGCGGCCCGAAAGCGAGCCATATTCGGGATCCGCCGCGACCGAGAACAGCACATGCCCCTCGGCGGCATAGGCCACGCCACGCCCGATCAGCGCGGCGATCATCGCGATCATGCGGGGGACATGACGCGTGGCGTGCGGCTGCAGATCGGGCGGGGCGACGCCGAGCGCGGCCATGTCGTCCAGATAATGTTGCTTAAAGCGCGCGGCGATCACATCGGTGCCGACGCCCTCGGCCGCTGCCGCCGCCATGATCTTGTCGTCGATATCGGTGATGTTGCGCGCGTAGACCACGCTGGCCGCGCCGTGCAGGTGCCGCAGCAGCCGGGCGAGCACGTCGAACACCACGGCGGGCCGCGCGTTGCCGATGTGCGCGCGCGAATAGACCGTCGGGCCGCAGACATACATCGTGATCGGGTTCGCCGCCGAGCGGCCCGTGAAATCCAGTTCCTCCTTGCGCCGGGTGCGCGTGTTGTACAGCCTTAGCCCGGTCACCGGCGCGGCTTGTCCCGGGGCGGGGTGTCCTTCGCGGGTTTGTCGGGCGCGATCAGCCCGCTCAGCGCATCGCGCGCGCGTTCGGAATAGCCGCCGCCGGTACTGCCCGGGGGACGCCCGCGCCGCTCGTCCACCCAGTCGATGATCGCGTGGCTGGTCACGCGCAGCAGCGGTTCGGAGCGCGACGCGCGCAGCCATTCGGGCCTCGGCTCGCTTTGCCCCCACGCGGTATCCATCACCAGCGTGATCGCCAGATACAGCAGGCTCGCGCCGATCACCGCCTTTGCCGCACCGAAGCCGAAGCCGAGGAAGCGATCGACCGGCCCCACCACCGAATTGCGCGTGCGGTGCCCCAGATTGCCCGCGAGCGCGCGGAACACCGCGAAGGTGACGACGAACACCAGCGCAAACGCCAGCACCGCGCCGCCACTCTCGGTCCCGACCCATCCCGTCGCCATCGCAGCGACGGGCTTGTAGAACAGCCGCAGCGCGACGGCGCCCGCCACCCAGGCGAGGAGCGAGAGGACTTCGGTGACGAAGCCGCGCGCTGCCCCCATCACCGCGCCGAGCACGATCATGAGCAGGACGACGATATCGAAGGCGGTGAAGGCGGGCATATGGGGCGGGATTAGGCCGGGGGGTGGCGGGGGGTCAACGCAGCGTGTCGATCGGCACCGGTGGGTTCGAGCCCGCGTCGCGTACCAACGCGCGGTCGAAGGTCGCGAACGCGCTCGTCCGTCGCGCCGCCGCAATATGGAGCATATCGGCGAAATCGGCTCCCGCGGCGTGGCGCTCCAACGCCCACGCCGCGTCCGAAGCACGTTCGGTCACAACCATGCTTCCACGCAGCAACGTCGATAGGTGCTGGACAACCTTTGCGTGCTCCCATTTCAGCACCGCGCGCAGCACCCACTCGGTCTCCAACAGCACGGTTTGCGAGACGAACACGTCGCCCTGGGTGAACCATCGCACGGCGATCCTCGATTGCTCGGGGTCGTCGCCAGCCAGAAAGCGCACCAGGACATTGGTGTCCGCCGCCCTCACCGCGCCGACTTGCGCCTGTACCGGGCCGCAGCCTCCGCCAGAACGCCCGCGTCCATGGCCTCGATCGTGACGGGTGGGCCTTCATGCGCGGGAAACGAAGCGAAAACCGCCAGCATTTCCTCGATGCTGAGCGGTGGCCCCAGCCGCGCGAGCGCCGGATCACGTTTGCGCAGCGTAACGCTGTCCTCACCCTCGAACACGTCGAGCGGATCGCCCGCCCGCCAGCCCTTGCGATCGCGCACCGCCTGCGGGATGACACATTGTCCCTTCGCCGAGAGTTTGGTTTGCAGGGTCATCGCCGGTAAGATACGTCTTACCGCCTGCCACCGCAAGCGGACCAGCCCATGCAATTCGCCCTCACCGACGATCAGCGCGCCATTCAGGAAGCGGCCGCGCGCTTCACCGCCGACAAGCTGACTCCCCACGCCGCGCACTGGGACGAGCATCATGTCTTCCCGCGCGATACGATCCGCGAGGCGGCCGATCTGGGATTTTCGGCGATTTATGTGTCCGAGGCGGGGTGCCGCATCGGGCTCGGACGGGTGGAGGCGGCGCTGATTTTCGAGGCGATGGCTTATGGCTGCCCGAGCACGAGCGCGTTCATCTCGATCCACAACATGGCATCTTGGATGATCGACAGTTTCGGATCGCAGGAGCTGAAGGCGCGGTATCTGCCCGATCTGGTGGCGATGGAGCGGCTGGCGAGCTATTGCCTGACCGAGCCCGGATCGGGATCGGATGCGGCCGCGCTGCGCACGCGCGCCGAGCTGGACGGCGATCATTATGTGGTGACGGGATCGAAGGCGTTCATCTCGGGCGCGGGCGCGAACGAGGTGTATGTGACGATGGTGCGCACCGGCGGGCCGGGGGCGGCGGGGATCAGCGCGGTGGTGATCGATCGCGATATGCCGGGCGTGTCCTTCGGAGCGCCCGAGCGCAAGATGGGGTGGCATTCGCAGCCGACAGCCCAGGTCAATTTCGATGGCGTGCGCGTGCCGGTGGCGAACCGGATCGGGGCGGAAGGGGACGGGTTCAGGATCGCGATGAACGGCCTCGATGGCGGGCGGCTGAACATCGGCGCGTGCTCGCTCGGCGGGGCACAGCGGTGTCTGGACGAAACGCTGACCTACACGCGGGGGCGCACCCAGTTCGGCAAGCCGATCGCGGACTTCCAGGCGACGCAGTTCCGGCTGGCGGACATGGAAACCGAACTGCAGGCGGCGCGATTGCTGCTGTACACCGCCGCCGCCAAGGTTAGCGAAGGCGCGCCCGACAAGACCAAGTTCGCCGCCATGGCCAAGCGGCTGGCGACCGATACCGGATCGAAAGTGGTGGACGAGGCGCTGCAACTGCACGGCGGCTATGGCTATCTGCAGGATTACCCGATCGAACGCTTCGTCCGCGATCTGCGCGTGCACCGGATCCTCGAGGGCACCAACGAGATCATGCGCGTGATCATCGCGCGCGAGATGGTGCGGGAGGCGAACTGACGCGGACACCGCAAAGGGCGAGGCGTTCCACCAAAACTTCCCGCGCCAAGTAAGCAGCTAGCTTGGCATTCTTTCTACGCTTTATGTTAGCAACAATCAGAAGCTGACCGGTATCGTCTTTCATCTGTTCCTGAAAGTAGGCGTCTCCCAGCGCCTTCAAAGCATTGTCCAGATTGAGGCTTGCGGCGCGGAAATCGCTTTTGTTCGATGCAACATCCGCGCCTGCCAAAGCCCTCAAAGCCGGTTCAGTCACGAGCTTGCACTTGGAGTTGGGTGGCGGAGGGGCGGGAGCAGCGCTCGCGAGCGCCAAAGCAGCTATAATGAGTGCCAGTCTGGATTGTCCATGTGCCACTCTCAGCGCTGAAGTCGATGCAGTGAGCCAGATGTGCCTTCGTAATAGGCCAAACCGTATTTCGCTGAAGTTCTCGCCGCCGCGATACGACTAGCCTCTGGAAAGCTATGCCGTTGATTCTGCAACTGATTAGTCAACGCCTCGACTTCACTTTTAAGCCTATCTTGGTTAATCTGAGTGGGTGCTCGCGCAGTACGCACGATTGCGAACGTGCGCGGACCGGATTGTAGGACCGAAATCGTCATACGCTGATTGATCAATTCTGCAATGTCCGGGCCACTAAACGACACCCCGGTATTTCCGCCTGCCGATCGCTCGTAGGCATGCGTATGAAAATCACCGATAACTCTGAAGGCGTTAGGATTTTTCAGGACGTAGTTTACTTGGAAAGAACGCGAATCAGATGCCAAACCTCCGACATTCTGAACATTTATACTGCCGAGCATGTCAACAACAAGAGTGCCTCCATGTTCTTTGGCTGTATCGCCTAGTGTACTGACCTTAGCTAAGAATTGGAATAGCTTGGCGTTTTCCTGCGAGAACCGGATCATCGGCGGCGCATCCGCAGGTGATGCAAGATTGGCAATATTCGCCGCGCGAGCGCTCCCATTGTGATCCCTCAGCCCATTGGTAACTCGGCCGTTTGCGAAGGTGGCACCGAGCGTCGCCGTTGCTAGCCCCGAGATGCCGGGAGCAGCGCCGCCCTCCCGGCCGGTCGCGCGCGCCACGCGATAACCATTCGCGCTCGGCTTTTTCCCCCCCGCCTCCGCCCCCGCCGCCCCCGCCGGCGAACGTGAACCGGCCATTGTCGGGATGTTGGTTGGGGTTGAACTTCACCTCGTCCGCAGCGCGGACGATTGAAAAACCCGTCCGCAGCCAGCAACCATAGTCGCCCGGATCGGAACCCTGAAAAGTATCGGTTGGGAATGCGTGGCGCATGCGGGCCAATGGCGGGCAAGCGGTCCTACAAGGCAATCGTAAAAACTGTCATCGGCGGTACTCCCGGTCATAAGCCCGCAGGCTCCGGAGCCGGGGTGCGCCGCTCGCGCGGGTACGCTACACGGTGCCGATGCGCCTTCCCGCCATCCTCGCCGGTCTGAACGGTGCGCTCGCGGTCGCGCTGGGGACGGCGGGGGCGCATCTGATCCAGGAGCCGGTGGCCAAGGGCTGGCTGGTGACCGCTTCGACCTTCGAGATCGCGCATGCGGCCGCCGCGATCGGCATCCTCGCGCTGGTGCCGGGTCGGCTCGGCCGCGTGGCGGCGCTGCTGATGGGGGTGGGCGCGCTGGTGTTCGCGCTGACGCTCGGGATGATGGCGATCGGGTTGCCGCGCTGGCTGGGCGGGGTAACGCCTGCAGGCGGTGCGCTGATGCTGTTTGGCTGGCTGTTGTTTACCGCCGGGATCGCGGGCGAGCGACCGTCCGGCGGGACGCAGCGGCGCTGAGCGGACGCGTTGCCAATGCGGGGCGGCGCACCTAGGCCGGTTCCGATGTCCTTGCCCCCGCCGCCCGCCGCGCGGCTTACCGTCGATCTGGATGCGATCGCTGCGAACTGGCGTACGCTGGCGCGGCGCGCGGGGGTGGCAGCCGGGGCGGCGATCAAGGCGGATGGCTACGGGCTGGGGGCGGGCCGGGTGGCGCGGCGGCTGGTGGCCGAGGGGTGCCGCGATCTGTTCGTTGCCAGTTGGGCCGAGGCGCTGGCTTTGGGGACGGCGGCCGATGGGGCAACGGTGCATGTGTTGCACGGCATCGAGGCGGACGAACTGCCCGCCGCGCGCGCACTGCCGCAAGCGCAGCCGGTTCTGAACAGACTGGATCAGGCGGCGCTGTGGCATTCCGCCGAACCCGGGCGGGCGTGCGACCTGATGATCGATACGGGGATGAACCGCCTGGGGCTGGCGGCGGCGTATATCGCGCTGTTGCCCGCCGTGCATACCGATGTGTTGATGTCGCATCTGGCTTGCGCGGACGATGTTACGAGCGCCGCCAATGCGCGGCAGCGTACTGCCTTCGCCGCGATCGCGCTGCCCCACCGGCGCCGCAGTCTGGCGGCTTCGGCGGGGATTTATCTGGGGCGGGACTATGCCTTCGATCTTGTCCGCCCCGGCCTGGCGCTGTTCGGGGGCGTCCCCTCCCCCGCTGCGACCGACCTGATGCAGGCGGTGCAGATCGAGGCGCGCGTGCTGCAGTGCCGCCGGATCGCGGCGGGCGAGGCGGTGGGCTACGGCGCGACATGGGTGGCGCAGCGGCCGACCGAGCTGGCGATCCTGGGCATCGGTTATGCCGACGGGCTGCCGCGTGCGCCCGGCGGCATGGCGGTGGTGGACGGCGTGACGCTTCCCGTCGTAGGGCGCGTCTCGATGGACCTGACCGCGATGGACTTCACCGATGCGGCCCGCGCCGTGCACGTCGGCCAATGGGTAGAGATCGACTTCGACCTGCCGCGCGCGGCGGTGGCTTCGGGCCGCTCGCAATATGAGTTGCTGACCGGCTTGGGACGGCGTTTCGAGCGACGCTACGTTCCCGCGTGACGTCGCTGCTGCAATTCCTGATCGCGGTCGGCACGCTCGTGATCGGAGCGTTCGCCGAGCTTGGACGGATTGCGCGGTTCGCCTTTACCGCACTCGCCCGTGCGCTCTCGCCGCCCTTCTATCCGCGCAGGCTGGCGGCACAGTTGATCGCGGTGGGCTATTTCTCGCTGCCGGTGATCGGCATGACCGCGCTGTTTACGGGGGCGGCGATCGCACAGCAGATTTTCGTGGGCGGTTCGCGCTTCAACGCGGCATCCACCGTCCCCGCGGTGACCGTGATCGCGCTGGTGCGCGAGCTTGGGCCGGTGATGGGCGGACTGATCATGGCGGGGCGCGTGGCGAGCGCGATGGCGGCCGAACTGGGGACGATGCGCGTGACCGAGCAGATCGACGCGTTGACCACGCTGCGCACCGATCCGGTGCGTTACCTGATCGTGCCGCGCATTGTCGCATCGACGCTGGTGATGCCCGTGCTGGTGCTGATCACCAACATCATCGGCGTAGCCGGAGGGTGGGCGTTGGCGGTGACCCGGCTTGGGTTCAACA
>JBBQJX010000023.1:0-11047 GCA_038326295.1 Sphingomonadales bacterium | reverse complement strand
GACATTCGGTACGGATGTCGTCCCGGGCGACATCGATAACGCGCTGAACGACAGCTTCGGTGAGTTCAATGGGTTTGTGCCGATCTTCATCCATCAGAGCTTCATCTTCAACGCGGTGCCCGAGGCTTCGACCTGGGCAATGCTGGCGCTGGGTGTTGGTTTTGCGGCTGTCGTGCGGCGGCGTCCGCGTTCAGCCAGCGCCCTCGCCTGAGTCTGGGTTAACACGTCCGGCCGGGCAGGTTCGCCCGGCCGGATGTGGGCCGTTCCCTACCCCCCAAATCGGAACAGCCGCAAACGCGCCTTGCCGTTTGTGCGATCGGCCTCGGGCGCGAGGCCGGGGAGGGGTTCGTCGTGCGCGCTCTCGATCGCGATCCACGCTCCCGGCGCGAGCCAGCCCTGCGCGAGGATGGCGAGCGCGGCGGCGGCGAGACCCATGTGGTAGGGGGGATCGGCGAAGACGAGATCGTGGCGTTCGGGGGCGAGGCCGAGTTTCTCGACGGCGGCGCGAATGACGTCGGTGTGCGCCTGCGCTTCGAGGGTGGCAATGTTGCGGTTGAGCGCGGCGAGCGGCGCGGGGAATTGTTCGACGAAGCGCGCGTGAGCGGCACCGCGCGAGAGGGCTTCGAGGCCGAGCGCGCCCGAGCCTGCGAAGAGATCGAGCACGCGCAGGCCCTCGAACGAGCCGATGCGCGAGGCGAGCATCGAGAACAGCGCTTCGCGCGCGCGCGCCGCCGTGGGGCGTGTGGCGAGCCCGGGGGGCGTTTCGAGCAGGCGGCCGCGCCAGCGCCCGGCGATGATCTTCACGCGCCGGTGGGCGTCCGCGCGGGCCGGGGCGCGAGGGTTCGCTGGAGTTCGGCGAGGATTTGCGCAGGCACCTCGTCCAGCCGCGCCACCGGCAGGTCGCCGAGCATGAACGGTCCATAGCCGACGCGGATCAGGCGGTTCACCTTGAGGCCGAGCCATTCCATGACGCGGCGGACCTCGCGGTTCTTGCCTTCGGTGATCATGACCTCGATCCAGGCATTGTCGCCACGCTTGCTCTCGAGGAAGGCGCGGATCGGGCCGTAGCGCACGCCCTCGATCTCGGCACCCTCTGCGACACGGTCGAGCAGCTGCTGGGTGGCGGCACCGTAGGCGCGCACGCGGTAGTGGCGTTCGAGGCCGGTGGCGGGCAGCTCCAGAGCGCGTTTGAGGCCGCCATCGTTGGTCATGAGGATCAGACCCTCCGACGTCATGTCGAGGCGGCCGACGGCGAGCAGGCGGGGGAAATCATTGGGGATGAGATCGTAGACGGTCTGGCGGCCGCGCGGATCGTAGTTGGAGGTGAGCACGCCGGGCGGTTTGTGCAGGCGGAACAGGCGTGACGCCTCCGCGCGCGCCACCGGTTGCCCGTCCACCGTGACGCCATCGAGGCTGGTAACGAGCGGGGCGGGGAGCGTGAGGACCTCGCCCTTCAAAGCGACGCGACCGTCGGCGATCATGCGCTCGACGTCGCGGCGGGAGGCAACACCCGCGCGGGCGAGGAGTTTGGGGAGGCGCTGCGGGCCGGTGGGTTCGGGCGCGGGCGGGCGCGGCGGGCGGCGCGGCGCGCGGCGGCCTTGCGCGGGGGGCGGGGCGGTCACGATCCTAAGAAGAGCGCGTCAGGACCGCCCCCGCGCGCGAGGATGACGGCGACCCGGCGACGTGCGCTGTAATACGCGATCGCGCCCCGCGTCGCGCCTTGCGCTCGCAACTGTGCCGCTTGCGCGTCGGTGATGCTCGATTCCTGTGCGACGTAATCGGCATAGCCCTCGCTTTTCCAGTCGGGGAACTGGAAGGCGCGGATTGATCCATAGCGGCGGTTGACGGCCAAATGCGTCATCTCGTGCGCCATCGTGCCCGAAAGCGTTCTTACACCCCCGATCAGTGCGTCGTTAACGACGCGGTTGTGGGCGATGTCGGCGCGGTTGAGGATAATCGCGTCGCTGAACGGCCTCGTGAGCGCGAAGGCCCTGGTCGCGGGTTGGCCGAGCAGGTGCCAGCGCCAGCCGTTGTTTGTCAGGAAGATGCGGCGAGGCGGCGGCACGCCGAGACCGCTCGTGGCGAACCGCCGGTCGCTGTCAGCGAGGATCGCGGCCATGCCGACACGATCAATCGGCGTTTCGGAGCGCACACGAACACCGTCAACGTCGACGCGGAACGGGACGGCGAGCGCTTCGGGCGCTAAGCAGATGGAGGCGTAGGCCGCCCAGACCACGCCAACCGCTCGATTTGCGATCGCCCAGCGTCGAGCCATGATTGCCTCCTGCGTAGGCGTTTGGAGCGGGCGACGGGAATCGGACCCGCGTCACAAGCTTGGAAGGCTAGTGCACTACCCTTGAGCTACGCCCGCGTCGGGACGCGCTATGCCATGCGTACCCGGCGGGGGGCAAGCGGTGGTGGAGGAGGTTGGATTTGAACCAACGTAGGGATAACCCGGCAGATTTACAGTCTGCTGCCATTGACCGCTCGGCCACTCCTCCACGAAGCGCCGTGCGCGGGGGCGGAGCCGCCGCGAGAGGGGGGGCTTTGCCGGGGACGGGGCGGGCTGTCAACGCAGGGCGGCGGCGGGCGAAGTCCATGAAGGTCACGAAGGATCGCGTTTTCACGGCGCATCGGGGGGAACGCGACCGACTGCGGACGAACCCGTGGCGACGATGACGCCATAATAAACGGGCCGATCCTACAATGCAACGCGCACCGCGATCAGCCGCGCGCGATCAGCGCGGCGGGGGTGATTTCGGCGAGCGTGCGCGCGCCGATGCCTGCCATGGCGAGGCGAAGCTCGTTATTCAGCAGATCGAGCGCGCGCTCGACGCCCGCCTGGCCGTTGGCACCCAGGCCCCAGATGTACGGCCGCCCGATGCCGACCGCGGTCGCGCCGAGCGCGAGCGCCTTCAGCACGTCGGTGCCGCGCCGCACGCCGCCATCCACGAGCACGGGCACGCGGCCGCGCACCGCTGCGACCACTTCGGGGAGCGACGCGAGCGTGCCGCGGCCGGTTTCGGTGGCGCGGCCGCCATGGTTCGAGACGATGATGCCATCGACGCCGTGGCCGACCGCGAGCGCGGCATCCTCGGGCGACTCTAGGCCCTTGACGAGCAGTTTCATGCGCGTGAGATCGCGCAGCCGCCGCACGAAATCCCAGGTGAGATTGGCGGCGGTGAGCTGGACGCCGGTGGTATCGATGCCGGCAAACATCGGCCGCGTGCCGAACGCCGAGCCGGTGGCGGCGTGGCAATCGGTGCAGGTGCGCGGATCGGTGCGCGCCAGCCGGGCGACGGTTTCGGTGTTGCGGCCCACGGGCAGATCGACCGTGACCGCGAGCGCCGAACAGCCCGCCGCCTCGGCGCGCCGCACGAGCCGCGCGGTGATGTCCCAGCTGGACGTGGTGTAGAGCTGGTACCAGATCGGCGCGCCGCGCGCGGCGATCACCTCCTCGACCGGGGTGGAGGTGACGGTGGACAGGATCTGCAGCGTGCCGCGCGAGCGGGCGGCGCGCGCCACCGCGATTTCGCCATCGGGGTGGAAGGCCTTCTGGCCGCCGAGCGGGCAGAGGATGATCGGGCTGGCGTAGCGCGCGCCGAACAGATCGAGGTGCATGTCCATCGCGCTCAGATCGACGAAGCGCCGCGTGCGCAGCTGCCAGTGCGCAAAGGCTTCGCGATTGGCCATCAGCGTCGCCTCGCCATCGACGCCGGTCTGCAGATAGCCCCAGTGCGCGGGCGGGATCGCCTTGCGCGCCGCCGCCTCCAGATCGAAGACGTCGAGCGCCTCGCCCGCGCCGGGGAGCGCGTTCAGCAGGCCGGTGCGCGCCCCCTGCTGCGCGAGCGCGCGCCCCGCCGCGATCGCCAGCAGCGGGGCTGTGGCGAGCAGCTTGAGCAGCGCGCGACGATCCGACATGGCAGCGGGCCTTTCGTTCCGGGGACGGAGGGACCGTAGGGGGTGAAAGGCGGGTTGGGAATGTGGGATGGTGGTGGGGAGCGGTCGGGCAGCTTTTGGAGGCTGCGGCGGCCAAAGCTCGCCTTAGGCATAGGGGAAAGATTGGCAGATCACGGCGCGAGGCTACCGGCAATGCCTGTTAAATTCCGTTTCCCGCTTGGCTTGAAAGGCTGCGGCCTTTAGGTCGTGAACCCATAAATGACCGCTGTCGGCGTGAGGCTGAACGGCGAAGATTGGTGGTTAGCTGACGGTCGCCTTTGTTCGCTAAATCGCGGTAAACTGACGTTGAAAACCCTATGCCGAGGAGGCTTACCGTGGAAAAGCTCGCATGAGCGTCGATTTCTACGTAGCTCTGCCCGCTGCGAGTTGGCCGACGGCCGCCGCAGTCCGGCAGTGCATGGCTGACCACGCTTTTCCGGTGCAGTTGAAGCGCTTTCCCGCCTTGAATGGTGGGAAGGTTGTGACCGACGGTGCCCTCGCGACAGTCGGCGGCAAAGACGCCTATCTTGAAGGAGAGTTGGCGGTGGCATCTGCAATGCCAGCGGACGTTAAGGTCATAAATGACCGGCTACGTGCCTCGGCCTCCAATGAACTGATCAAGTCAGATGATGCGATGATGTCTATTCGTGTTCGCTCTCCCGCAGAGATGCGCGCTGCGAGCTACGTAATCTCGGTGTTGATCGTCTGCTTTAATGGTTTCGGGTTCGAGCCCCAGGGAAACACAAGCGGACGTGCAGATTTCGCGCAGTCTCTCATCGCAGGTGCCGAGGCGCTTAAGGGTCTCTGAACGAAAGGCGGTTTTCGGGGCCTCATGCCGCCACCTCAACGTCCGAAAATGGGGCGTTAGCCGAACGTCAGTTTACCGTTTCCTCCTCGCCAACCGCGAACGTCCGGAATGGGTGGGTTGGCGAGAAGCAGCTTTCGGCGGAGGGAGTGTAGAAAGCTGACAGGAACTATGCGCTGGCCAATCGGAGCTGGGCGGGACGCTTGCTACCTCCAAGTCTCTCGTGCAGGAATCCCTCATGATCAAAGTTCCCTGCAAAGAGTGTGGCGCATTTATATTGCCCACAACAGCGGAAAGCACGGGCGGTATGTGCATGGCATGCAAGCAGGGCCTGCGGGAGAGCATGGACACGTCGCGAGCATACTACCAAAGGCTCAAGGAATATGATTCGTTTCGCGCACTCTGGGTGTCGCTCGTAAAAAGGAGCAGCGATAACATGGCCTTGGACGGATGGTCAAACGAAGAGAAAACATACTTTTGCGTGAGCCTATTGGAAGGCGAGGTCTACAATGGCGGGTTTGATCAATACTTTCATAATAGTTCGGGCGACTATTACTTCCTCGCCTTAGATGGATTAGTAGAAATCGAAGCGATGCAATCGGCTCATATCCTTCGAGAGGCGGCGAGTGTATTGTTTGGCTCCGGTGGCCCTCCCGACAATCAAGCGGAGCGCTGGCAGATCAATAATTCTACGACGCGCCGCCTTGCTGACCTCGTTGCTCGTCATCACCGATCAGCAAAATTAGAAATACTAGACAAGCGTTTTTGCGACAACCCGGACCAGATCGTTGATAGGCTCGCTGCGTATGCCGAAGAGAAAGGCCTGGTTTCCCCATTTATGCGCGATCCAAGCCAGTGATCGCGCACCCGTCACGGAAGGTAAATCAATGTCCGCTATTGAAGCGAGATTTTCTGCCGAGCGACGTCCACCATTGGGACGGTAACGAAATGGCCGCTTTATGAGTCTACGACCTGGAGAAGATACGGTACGCGAAGCTACACAATTGCCTCCGAAGCGGGGTTCTTCGGCTTGGTGACCAGCGTCTCGAGCGGAACGTCCAAAGTGTAAGCAAATCCACTCGGCTTGTAGGCAAGTTCGACGTCGCCCTTCAACTGCTGTCCAAGCGACGTCATCATTTTGGTCCCGAAACTCTTGCGCGTCGGCTCGCTCACGAGCGGTCCGCCGGACTCGGCCCACTCGAACCGGAGGCGCTCCCCATCGACCGACCAGGATATACGAACCTGGCCCCCGGGAAGCGACAAGGCTCCAAACTTGGTCGTATTGGTGCAAAGCTCGTTCAAAGTCATCGCAAACGCAATAACCGAGCTCGATACGATCCGGATGTTGTCGCCAGATATAATAAAACGTTCGCCGCCCTGATCAAACGGCTCGACCGCACTGCGGATGGTGCTGTCGATTGTGGCGTTGTCCCAACTTACCCGGGTCAGGAGTTCGTGCGCGCGTGCCAGCGCCGCAAGCCGACCATCGATCGCGGCGCTGGCATGGGCCATGTTCGTTGCGGTACGCAGGCTCTGATGCGTGATCGCACCGACTGTCGCGAGCATATTTTTGATGCGGTGATGTAACTCCGCGTGGATGAGGTGCTGCAATTTTTCTGCGGCGTCGCGTTCTTCCGCGTCGATACCTGCCTGGACGAGCAACGCGTTGGCATCGATGCCTGCCTGTTCGAGCGCTAATCTGAGGCTGTCGTTTGCGCTGGTGAGAGCGTCCTGGAAGGGTTGATTCTCGTCGATGATCAGCTGCTGCTTCTCCGTGTCGAGAACGGTTTTCCGAAGCAGAACTTTGGCATCAATGCCAGCCTGCTGAAGTTGATAGCGAAGCTCCTTATTCTCTCTACTCAGGGAATCTTCTGCGGAAACCGGTGAAGATATCACCCTGAGTTTTACGTCGCCGATCATCTCCTGGAGTGCCGAAATCATCTTCTGGACTTCAAGCGGTTTGGCGAAGAACTTGCTGTCGTCGGGCTTGTCGTCAGCCGTGACCGCGAGCTGCCCCGAGACGAGGATGATCTTTATCTGTGGCCAGCGTGCGTGCGCCGCATGGGCAAGTTTCAGCCCATCGATACTGCCCGGCATCTGGATATCGGTAAACAAAAGCGATATATCATCGCGGGATTCGAGGATTTTTATTGCCTGATCGGCGCTCACGGCTTCGATCGGCACGAAGCCAGCGTCTTCAACGATGTCAACGGCGCGCATGCGCAGGACCATCTCGTCTTCGACGACCAGGACGATGGGTGGAGAGTTATTGGACGACAACGGCAATCCCTTCGGGCGTCCCTTCCTCCCGAGAAAGCCGACGCATCCAACTGCGTTGCGGACGGGCGCAGACGCTGTCAAGCCGTACTGCCGGGCAGTTGAGGCGTCCGGCTCCAACGGCAGAAACGGCCTCTTGGCCCCTTCCGACCAAGTGGTCGTCAGCGATACGGCGAAGTTATCCGCCCCTCGGCGTCGATCGATCGAGGTGCTGGCGGGTGTGCGTCAGCGCATCGAGCGCGCCTTGGAGGATGATCGCGGCGGC
Organism: Sphingomonadales bacterium; assembly: GCA_038326295.1. Lineage (GTDB taxonomy): Bacteria > Pseudomonadota > Alphaproteobacteria > Sphingomonadales > Sphingomonadaceae > JAVVHE01. The sequence continues at coordinate 3,761 of JBBQJX010000023.1, read as the reverse complement.
GTGGCTATCGATCTTTGCGGCGCGTCTGGCGCGGCTCATGTCCTGATCGAGCATGGCGCGCGTCGCTTCGGCGGTGGAGAGGCGCTCGTCCCACGCGAGGAGCGGGAGCGACAGCGCGCGCGCGATATCGCGGGCGAAGGCGCGGGTGGCCTGCGCGCGGGGGCCGCGACTGCCATCCATGTTGACGGGCATGCCGAGCACCAGCCCCGCGATCTGCTGCGCGGCGGCGATGGCCTGCAGGCGCGCGAGATCGGCGGCGAGCCGGGTGCGCGCGACGGTTTCGAGCGGCGAGGCGAAGCTCCACCCCGCGTCGGCGAGCGCGACGCCGATGGTGCGCGTGCCGAGATCGAGGCCCATCAGGCGGCCTCCAGTGGGGAGTGCGGCGGCAAACGCGGCGGTATCGGCCGCGATCACGGCGCGGGGTGCGCGGCCGCCCACGTGGCGAGGCGGCGCGCGGCGTCGGCGCGGATGTTCGACCAGAACAGGTTGTAATCATACACGTGATAATTGTTGCCGGGCAAGATGAACATGCCGTAGCCGTCGGGCGGGGGGCCGACGAGCAGCAGGCCTTGGACGCAGTGCGCGCCGACCGCGTGCGGCTGGATGGTGGGGAAATCGGTGAGCGAGGCACCGGGCCGCAGCGCGCCGATGTTGGCGGCGGCGACCGCAGGCGCATCGGTGGCGAAGCCGCGCACCGGGTTGACGCACAGCCAGTGCGTGCCCGCGCGCGGGCGGCCGGTGAGCGTGGGGGTGCGCGCGGCCCAGCCCTCGAAACCCGTCCGCCCGGCGGGTTCGGCATAGGTGAGCCAGTTCAGCACGCAGCCCGATTGCGCGGGCGCGGCGCAGGCGGGCAGGCCGAGCGCGGGGACGTCCGCCTCGACCGAAAGCGGCACGCCGGGGATGTAGGCGGCGACGATGCGGCGCGCGACGGGCTGCCCGGCGATGCGTTTGGCGAGCAGATGCGCGAGGTGGAGCGAGCCCTGGCTGTGGCCCGCGAGGATGATGGGGCCGCTGGGATTGGCGGCGAGGAACGCATCCCACGCGCGCTCCACATCGGCAAAGGCGAAGGCGATCGCGCGGGCGCCATCGGGGTTGGCGGTGAGGAAGGCGCCGAAGGTGGCCTGCCGATAGGCGGGCGCCCAGACGCGGCCGACGCCGTTGAAGGCGGAGGCTTGTGCGAGCGCGTAGACGTTCAGGCGATCGTTGGTGGATTTATCGTCGAGCGGGGCGTTCCAGCGCTTGCCCGAGAGCCACGCGGTGGGGGCGACGTAGAAGACCGCGGCCGGGGGGTTCGGCGCGGCGGTGTAGCCCGGCGGGGCGAAGCGCAAGGGATCGTGCGCCATGCCGGGGCGCGCGATCCAGCCTTGCGCGTTGGCGAGCGCGTAATCGGGCGCGGCGGCCTGCGGGCTTTGCGTGAACGCGACCGAGGGGGTGGTCGCGGCCTGGATCAGTTGCTGGCCGAAAAGCGTGTAGGCAATGACTGCGAGTACCACGAGCGCAAGCGCGCCGACGATCAGCCAGAGGAAGCGGAAGGGGGCCATAGCGCGGTGGGTTCCGAATGAGGGAGTGCCCTAGCATGGGCGTGGCGGGCGCGGACAGCGGTGCGGCTTGAAGGCCGGGGTGCGCGCGGGTAGCACGGGGGCATGTCCGTCGATGCCCCCACTGTTCGCAAGATTGCCCGGCTGGCGCGGCTCAGGCTCGATGAGGCCGACGTGGAGCCGCTGGCGGGGGAGCTTTCGCATATTCTTTCGTGGATCGAGCAGCTGGGCGAGGTGGATGTGACCGGGGTGGAGCCGATGACCGCGGTGATGCCGATCGCGCTCAGGTGGCGCGAGGATGTGGTGAGCGACGGCGACATGGTGGAGCGCGTGCTGACGAACGCACCCGACGCGCGGCACGGGTTTTTCGCGGTGCCCAAGGTGATCGAATAGTGGCGGACCTGACCGGGCTGACGATTGCCGAACTGCGTGCGGGGCTGCGCGGGCGGGCGTTTTCCGCGCGCGAGGTGGGCCACGCGTATGTGGCCGCCGTTGAGGGCGCGCGCGGGCTGAACGCCTATCTGGTCGAGACGCCCGAGCTGGCGCTGGCGGCGGCGGACGCGGCGGATTTGGCGCTGGCGGCGGGCACGGCGGGGCCGCTGGCGGGCGTGCCGCTGGGGATCAAGGATTTGTTCGCCATCGAAGGCGTGCCGATGACGGCGGGCTCGCGCATCCTGGAGGGCTTCCGGCCGCAATATGAGAGCAGCGTCACCGCGCGGCTGCGGGCGGACGGGGCGGGGGTGCTGGGCAAGCTCAACATGGACGAGTTCGCGATGGGCTCGTCGAACGAGACGAGCGCGTACGGGCCGGTGCTTAGTCCGTGGCGGTCGCGCGGGAGCAATCAGTCGCTGACGCCGGGCGGGTCTTCGGGCGGCAGCGCGGCCGCCGTGGCGGCGAACATCTCGGCGGGGGCGACGGGCACGGATACAGGCGGATCAATACGCCAGCCGGCCGCGTTCGTGGGCATCGTGGGCATGAAGCCCACCTATGGGCGGTGTTCGCGCTGGGGGGTGGTGGCGTTCGCGTCCAGCCTCGATCAGGCGGGGCCGATGGCGCGTTCGGTGCGCGATGCGGCGATCTTGTTGCAGTCGATGGCGGGGTTCGACCGCAAGGATTCGACGTCGCTCGATGAGGCGATGCCCGATCTGGAGGCGGCGCTGACGGGCGATCTGCGGGGCGTGCGCGTGGGCATTCCGCGCGAGTATCGGGTGGAGAACATGCCGCCCGCGATCGATGCGCTGTGGGAACGCGGGGCGGAGATGGTGCGGGCGGCGGGGGCGCAGGTGGTCGACGTTTCGCTGCCGCACACGCGATACGCGCTGCCGGCTTACTACATCATCGCGCCGGCGGAGGCCTCGTCCAACCTCGCGCGCTATGACGGGGTGCGGTTCGGGAGCCGCGTGCCGGTGCCGGGGGGCACGCTGGCGGACATGTACGAGGCGACGCGCGCGGGCGGGTTCGGGCGCGAGGTGCGGCGGCGGATCATGATCGGGACGTATGTGCTGAGCGCGGGCTATTACGACGCCTATTATCTGCAGGCGCAGAAGGTGCGCGCGTTGATCGCGCGCGACTTCGAGCGGGCGTGGGAGGCGTGCGACGTGCTGCTGACGCCGACCGCGCCGAGCGCGGCGTTCGCGCTGGGAGAGAAGAGCGCGGACCCGATCGCGATGTATCTGAACGATGTGTTCACGGTGCCGAGTTCGCTGGCGGGGCTGCCCGCGATCTCGGTGCCGGGCGGCGTGGACGAGGCCGGGCTGCCGCTGGGGCTGCAGGTGATCGGCAAGCCGCTGGACGAGGCGGGGGTGCTGAACGCGGGGTATGCGCTGGAGCGGGCGGCGGGGTTTGGGGCGCGGGCGGAGCGGTGGTGGTAGCTACGGGTTGCTTTGGCGGACTTTCGGTTAAGCTCATCGAGCACTGAGGTTATCTGACCATGCATGACAACGCTGAGTTTTCCGAACTCCTCATCGAAGTCGCGATCGAGCCTAAGACCGAGGCCGAGAGGGTGAGGTTGGCAGTCGCGCTCAACCGGTTGGCGCAGGAGGATCCGAGCTTCCGCGCGTCGATCGATCGTGAGTCCGGGCTGACGCTGCTCGAGGGCAGGAGCGAGGATCAACTTCAAACTATCGTCGATCGCATGAAGCGCGAGTTCAAGGTAGAGGCCAATGTCGGTGCGCCGCAGGTGGCGTATCGCGAGAGCCTGGCGCGCAAGGTGGACGTCGATTA
>JBBQJX010000022.1:0-11096 GCA_038326295.1 Sphingomonadales bacterium | reverse complement strand
GTGCGAAGCGCCATGCCGCAAGCGTGGCCTCGGCGGCGGCGAGCGTGGCATCGGACACGGCAGCCAGTTCGCCAGCGATGCCGATCCGATCGGCAAGCGTCGTCGCCAGCCGTTCGGGCAGCGTTCGACCGAGCAGGCGGCCAAGGCTTGCGCGCGGGGTTTCGCGTTTGGCGGCACGCAGCCAGCCGGGCGCGGCATCGGGCAGGAAATCGATGCCGATCGCTCCGCCATGCCGCCAGTAGGAGGAGATTTGCAGGATGGAGGGCCCGGACAGGCCCTTGTGCGTGAACAGCGCGGCTTCGCGAAACGCGGTCCTGCCGTGGCGCACGACCACGTCTGCGGCGACGCCCGAGAGCGATTTGAACAGCGTTTCGGGTTCGCCCAGCGTCAGCGGCACGAGCGCCGGGCGCGGCTCGACCACCTTCAGCCGGAACTTGCGTGCAAGCTCGTAGGCGAAGCCGGTCGCGCCCATTCTGGGGATCGAAGGCCCGCCGGTGGCGATCACCAGCGCGGGCGCGGACGCGGTGCGCGGGCCGAAGGTTACGCGAAAGCGCGCATCGGCGTGCTCGACGGCGGTGACGGGCTGCCCGAGCGCGATATCGACCGCGCCCCGGTCGCACTCATCGACCAGCAGGTTGACGATCTGCCGGGCGGAGCCGTCGCAGAACAGTTGCCCCAGCGTCTTCTCGTGCCAGGCGATGCGGTGCCGATCGACCAGCGCGACGAAATCCGCCGCAGTATATCGCGCCAGCGCCGAGCGCGCGAAATGCGGGTTGGCCGACAGGAACCGCTCGGGCACGGTACCAAGATTGGTGAAATTACAGCGGCCGCCGCCCGAGATCAGGATCTTCTTGCCGGGCGCATCGGCGTGGTCGATCAGCAGCACGCGCCGCCCGCGTTGCCCCGCAACGGCCGCGCACATCAGCCCCGCCGCGCCCGCGCCGAGCACGATCGCATCGTACGCCTCGCTCACGCCGCCATCGCGAGCGCCACCGCCTCGGCCACCTTGATGCCGTCGATCCCGGCCGAAAGGATGCCCCCCGCATAACCCGCCCCCTCGCCCGCCGGGTAGAGTCCGGCGGTGTTCAGGCTCTGGAAATCCGCGCCGCGCCCGATGCGGATCGGCGACGAGGTGCGGGTCTCCACCCCGGTCATGACTGCATCGGGATGATCGTAGCCCGCGATCTGCCGACCGAACACGGGCAGTGCCTCGCGCAGCGCGTCGATGACGAAGGGCGGCAGGCACCGCGCCAAATCGGTGGGCGTGACGCCCGGTTCGTAGGAGGGTGTGACCACGCCGAAGGCGGTCGAAGCGCGCCCGGCCAGAAGGTCGCCCACCGTCTGCCCCGGTGCGGCGTAGGTCGAGCCACCCGCCACGAAGGCGCGCGCCTCCAGATCGCGTTGCAGGTCCAGCCCGGCCAGCGGATCGCCCGGGTAATCGCGCGCGGGATCGATGCCGACGACCAGTCCGGAATTGGCGTTGAACTCGGCGCGCGAATATTGGCTCATGCCGTTGGTGACCACGCGGCCGGGTTCGGAGGTCGCCGCGACCACACGCCCGCCCGGGCACATGCAGAAGCTGTAGACGGTGCGGCCGTTCGTGCAGTGGTGCGAGAGCGCGTAGGCGGCCGCGCCCAGATCGGGATGGCCCGCGCATGCGCCGAAGCGCGCGCGATCGATCCACGACTGCGGGTGCTCGATCCGCACGCCGATCGAAAACGACTTGGCCTCGATATGCACGCCCTGCGCGTGGAGCATGGCAAAACTGTCGCGCGCGCTGTGGCCGACCGCGAGCACGACATGTTCAGCCGCGATCCGCTCGCCGGTGCTCAGATGCAACGCACGCAAGGTGCGCGTGCCATCGACGGCGGTGTCGATCTCCGCATCCTCCACTCGTGTCCCGAAGCGATATTCGCCCCCCAGCGCCTCGATCGTGGCGCGCATCCGCTCCACGACGCTCACCAGCTTGAAGGTGCCAATATGCGGATGCGCTTCGGTCAGGATGTCGGCGGGGGCACCGGCGCGCACGAATTCGTCCAGCACCTTGCGCCCCAGATGGCGAGGGTCCTTGACCTGGCTCCAGAGCTTCCCGTCCGAAAACGTGCCCGCCCCCCCCTCGCCGAACTGCACATTGCTCTCGGGCACCAGCACGCCCCGCCGCCAAAACCCCCACGTGTCCTTCGTGCGCTCGCGTACCGGCTTGCCGCGTTCGAGGATGATCGGGCGCAGCCCCGCCTGTGCGAGAATCAGCGCCGCAAACAGCCCGCAGGGCCCCGCGCCGATCACCACGGGCCGCAGACTGGGCGCCGACGGGCGGGGCACGGGGGGATGGTACGCGGTATCGGGCGTCGGCCGCATGGCGGGATCGCGCGCGAAGCGTGCCAGTACCGCCGCCTCGTCGCGCAGGCGCACATCGACCGAATAGACGAGCACGATCTGTGCTTTCTTGCGCGCATCGTTCGCGCGCCTGGCGATGGTGAAATCGATGAGATCGGCTGCAGCGATCCCGAGCTTTGCGGAGATGGCGAGCGTTAGCGCCGCCGGGGCATGGCCCAGCGGCAGGCGCAAATCTGAAATCCGGAGCATGGGGGAGCGGTTACGTGGTTCGCGCGTCCGGCACCATCATGCACCAACCGTCGCCCAGCCCCGATATCCGGATGCAGCGGCGTATCGCATTGCGCCAAGCCTTGCTATCAGATCAGCGAATGGTCAGCCTCGTCGATATCGCGCGCGCTGCGGGGATTTCGCCCTCGACCGTATCGCGCGCGCTGAGCGGCAGCAGCGTGGTCAGCGCGGCCACGCGGGAACGCGTGCTCGCACTCGCGCGCGAACATAATTTCAAGCACAACCAGGCCGCTCGAAACCTGCGTCTCAAGCGCACGCAGGCAATTGGGGTCGTGCTGCCGCTCGGCCACGAAGTCGGCCAGCATCTGTCCGATCCGTTTTTCCTGACAATGCTGGGGCAACTCGCCGATGGGCTGACCGAGCGCGGCTACGATCTCCTGCTTTCCCGCGTGATCCCCACGGATCGCGGCTGGCTGGCGCGGCTGGTGGACAGCGGCCGCGTGGATGGCGTGGTCGTCATCGGACAGTCCGATCAGGCGGCAGCGCTCGACGAGGTGGCGGAGCGGTTCCCGGCGCTGGTGGTGTGGGGCGCATCGCTCGCGGGGCAGGTGCACTGCGCCGTCGGCTCGGACAACCGGCTGGGTGGCGCACTCGCGGCGGAGCATCTGCTCGCGCTCGGCCACCGCCGCCTCGCCTTCTTCGGCCCCGCCGCCCTGCCCGAGATCGAGGAGCGGCGGCTGGGCGCGGCGGCGGCGGTCGCGCGCGTGCCCGGCGCGTCGCTTGAGAGCACCTCGGTATCGCTGACCGCCGACGCCGCATTCGATACGATCGCTGAATACCTGGGATATCATCCGTTGCCCGATGCGATCGTGTGCGCTTCGGACACGGTGGCGATGATGGCGATCCGCGCGCTCGCCGAGCGCGGCCTGCGCGTACCCGACGATATCGCGGTCACCGGCTACGACGATGTGCCGCTCGCCGCGCACACCACGCCGCCGCTGACCACGGTTCGCCAGGACGTGACGCGCGGTGCGGCGATGATGGTTGAACTGCTGATGCGCAAGCTCGCAGGCGAAAGCGTCGAACCCGTCGTGCTCGCGCCCACTCTTGTCGTGCGCGGCTCTACGCGCGCGCGGGTTCGGCCAACGGCCTGAGCCCGGCGCGCGAGGCGACGCGCATCGTGGCGACCGCGCCCAGGATCATCAGCACGCCCGCCAGCCGCAGCACATTCGCAGGATCGCCGCCGAGCGGACCATCGTAAAGCAGCGGAATGACCGCGATCTCGATCAGCATCGGCACGACGATGAACATGTTGAAGATGCCCATGTAGATGCCGGTGCGCTCGGGCGGGATCGCGTCGGCGAGCATCACATAGGGGTTGCCCATCATGCTCGCCCAGCCGAGCCCGATGCCGATCATCGGCGCGAACAGCCAAGCCTGGGTGCGGACCTGCGGGATCGCCAGCATCGCGGCTCCGCTCGCCACGAGACACAGCGCATGGACGGGCTTGGCCCCGATCCGGCGGGTCAGCGGCACGAGCGCGAAGGCGGCGACGAACGCGACCGCGTTGTAAAAGGCCCCCGCCTTGCCGTAGGCGAGCGCGGCCTCCCGAAAGCTCGCGCCGCTATGTTCGGCCGTGCCGAACACCCCGCGCGCGACCGCGAACACCACATATTGCCAGTAGGCGAACATCGCGAACCATTGGCACAGCATCGCGAGCGCGAGCTGGCGCATCGGCTGCGGCATGTCGCGCGCGGCTGCTACGATATCGCGCCACGTAGAGCCGACCGAGAGCGGTTCGGCCTCGATATACGCGCGCTCCGCAGGCGTCAGCGGCAGTTCGGGGACACGCAGTACGGACCACAGGATCGTTGACAAGGAAAGCCCCGCGCCGATCGTGAAGGCAATGCGGGTGGCGACCGGCAGCCCGTTCGCGTCGAGTGCATCCTGGCTCACTCCCCACCAGACGAGCAGCGATGGCGCGAGGTAGGAGAGCGTCTGCGCGAGGCCGGTAAACGCGGCCTGCGTCAGGAACCCCAAAGGCCGCTGCGCGGGCGCGAGGCGATCGCTGATATAGGCGCGGTACGGCTCCTGCGTGACATTGTTCGCCGCATCGAGAAGCCACAGCAGGCTGGCCGCCACCCAAAGCGCGCGGCTGTAGGGCATGGCGAACAGCGCGAGCGAGCAGAACAGCGCGCCCACGAGGAAATACGGCGTGCGACGCCCGAGACGGGTCAGCGTCCGGTCGCTCATCGCGCCGATCAGCGGCTGGATGAGCAGCCCGGTCATCGGCCCCGCGAGCCACAGCAGCGGCATCGTCGCCTCGTCCGCGCCGAGCGCGCCGTAGATCGGCGCCATGTTGGACTGCTGCAGGCCGAAGCTGAACTGCAGACCCAGAAAGCCGATGTTCATGCTGAGGATGCGGCCGAGCGAGAGGCGCGGGCGCAACGCAGACAGATCGATGCTCATGGGCCTCTCCCGAACTGCGTGACCGGTTCCCGGCGTTTCCAGCACCTTGGGCTACGGCGTGGGACAAACGTTTGCAACCTGAGCCGCGCGATGATGACGCAGAGTTTCGCAAGATTGTTACAATCGTTTGTTTTAGTATTGCAATCGATTGCATTTGCCGTACCAACGCATCTTGAACCGGCTCAATCGGTCTGTCTTCGGGGAGTGAATAATGAAGCTCAGTGCCATTCTGCTCGCGTCGTGCGGGTTCGCCGCCTTCGCCACCGCCGCCGCAGCGCAGGATACGCCCGCCCCGGCCCTCGCCGCGCCTGCAGCCGATGTCGGCGAGATTGTCGTCACCGCCGTCGCGCGCAACGTGAACCGTCTGTCCACCTCGATCTCGGTCAGCTCGATCGGCGGCGAGGCGCTCCAGCAGAACGCGCCGCGATCGGTCGCCGAACTGTTCCGCAATCTGCCCGGCATCCGCTCCGAAAGCTCGGGTGGCGAGGGCAATGCCAACATCGCGGTGCGCGGCCTGCCCGTCTCGACCGGCGGCGCGAAGTTCGTCCAGCTCCAGGAAGATGGTCTGGGCGTGCTCGAATTTGGCGACACCATCTTTGGCAACTCGGACATTTTCAGCCGCGCGGACTTCAACATTTCGCGCATCGAATCGGTGCGCGGCGGCTCGTCCTCGACGCTGGTGTCGAACGCGCCCGGCGGCGTCATCAACATCCTCTCCAAAACCGGCGAGCAGAAGGGCGGCGCGGTCCAGTTCACCGGCGGGCTGGATTACGGCGAATACCGGATTGACGCGGACTATGGCGGGCGGCTGAGCGACAGCGTGCGCTTCCATGTCGGCGGTTTCTACCGCCAGGGCGAAGGCCCGCGCCGCGCGGGCTACGATGGCAACAAGGGCGGCCAGATCCGCGGCAACATCACCAAGGAGTTTGCGAACGGCTTCTTCCGCGTGAACTTCAAATATCTGCACGATCGCGCCATCGCGTACCTGCCCAGCCCCGTGCGCGTGACCGGCACCAACGGCGATCCGCATTACAGCGGCATCCCCGGCCTCTCGCCGCAGAACGATACACTGCACAGCAAATATTACGAAAAGGTGTTGACGCTCGACGGTAACGACACGCCCCGCACCACGGACATCCGCGACGGAATGCATCCGCTGGTGAAGTCGATCGGCTTCGAGGGGTCGTATGATCTGAACGGCGTGACGATCACGGACAATTTCCGCTATTCCGATGTCAGCGGACGCTTCGTCTCGCCCTTCCCGGCGGGTGTGGGCGATGCGCAGACGATCGCGGATGGCATTGGCGGCGCTGGCTCGCAGCTCTTCTTCGCGACCGGCCCCAATGCAGGCCAGCGGATCACCAACCCGGCCGCGCTCAACGGCAACGGTCTGCTCACCCAGATCGTACTCTTCAACGTGGACCTGAACAGCCTCCAGAATGTCGAGAACAATTTGCGCCTGTCCACCCGTTTCGAGAGCCGCCTCGGCACGTTCGATCTGACCGGTGGCATGTACAATTCGCGCCAGACGGTCGATACCACCTGGGCATGGACCTCGCAGCTGATCGAGACCAGGGGCGACAACGCCGCGCTGATCGACGTGCGCAACGCGGCGGGCGTACCCCAGACCGAGCTGGGCACGGTCGGCTATTCGGCCAGCTTCTTCGGCGGCTGCTGCCGTCGGCGCTACAACGTCGATTACGATACCAACGCGCCGTTCGTGTCGCTGGGCTTCACCACGGGCAAGCTCAACCTCGACGCCAGCTACCGCTATGATTTCGACAAGGCGCACGGTTACGTCCAGGCCGATGGCCCCACCGTCACGCGCGACGTGAACGGCGACGGCATCATCTCGGTCCCCGATACCAAAACCACCGTGCTGAGCGCGGTGCGATCGCCGGTCAACTATTCGAACGCTTACAGCAGCTACTCGTTCGGCGCGAACTATCGCTTCGCCGACGATCTGGCCGTATTCGCGCGACACAGCCGGGGCGGTCGTCAGAATGCGGACCGCATCCTGCTCGGCTCCAAGGTCAGCCTCGCCACCGGCCAGCTTAATCCCGGCGCGTCGGCGGTGGATTTTGTCGTCCAGTCGGAGGTCGGCGTGAAGTATCGCCGGGGCCCCGCCACCTTCAACGCTACGGGCTTCCTCGTCAGCGCCGCCGAGCAGAATTACGATCCGACCCAGATCGCAGCCCTGCAGGTGGTCGATCGCCGCTACCGCAGCTACGGCGTCGAGCTCGAGGGCCTGCTGCGCATCCACGGCGGCTTCGAGATCGCGGCGAACGGCACGTACACGGACAGCAAGATCCGCGAGGACAAGATCGATCCGACCAACGTGGGCCACACCCCCAAGCGGCAGGCCGAGTTCGTCTATTCGGTCACGCCGCAATATCACCGCGATCTGTTCACGGTGGGTGCCAACATCGTTGGCACGACGGATAGCTTCACGCAGGACGGCAACCAGCTGAAGCTGCCCGGCTTCACGCAGGTGAACGCCTTCCTCAGCGTGCGTCCGATCCCGCGCGTCCAGGTGGCGATCAACGCCAACAATGTCTTCAACACCGCGGGCTTCACCGAGGCGGAGGAAGGCAGTATCCCCGCGAGCGGCTATGTGCGCGCGCGTTCGATCAACGGGCGAACCGTCTCGGCCTCGCTGCGTTACAGTTTCTAGCCGCCCCGCTCGCCGGGGCCGACAGATGACGACAGTCTGGGCACCCGCCCACCTCGCGCGGCTGGCGGACTTGCCTCCGCAAGCCGCGCGTGTGATCGCGCCCGCGCAAGTGCGCGCGATCGTGCCCGACGTCGATCTGTGGGATTTCTGGCCCGTGCAGGAGCGCGACGGGACCACCGCCCGCTTCGGCGCGGTGGAGATGTGGATGGCGCTCGGCGCGCCCGCCATCGGCGCTTCGGTCGAGCGCCACGACCGCGCGCGCATCCGCCTGCTCGACCGATCGGGCGACGCATGGCGCGATCGCGGCGACCTGCTGCCCGATGGCTTCGGCCCCGGCAGCCGCGAATGGTCGGGCTCGGCGATCGTCGATGCGGGGCACGAAGTGCTAACGCTGTACTTCACCGCCGCCGGGCGATGCGGCGAGGTGCGGCCGACCTTCGAGCAGCGGCTGTTCGAAACGCGCGCGCGGCTGCACGGTACCGCGCCGCACGACTGGACGCCGCCCCGCCAGTCGGTGGCGAGCGACGGCGAGGTCTACCACCCCGCTGCGCAGGCCCATGGTCGTCTCGGCACGATCAAAGCCTTTCGCGATCCCGCCTGGTTCGCCGATCCCGCCGACGGGGCGCGATACCTTGTTTTCACCGCATCGCTGGGGCAATCTGCGTCCGCCTTCAACGGCGCGATCGGCATCGCGCGCTGCGCCGGGAATGGCTGGACCCTGCTGCCGCCGCTGATCGCCGCCGACGGCGTGAACAACGAACTCGAACGGCCGCATATGCTGGTGCAGGGCGGCCGCTATTACCTGTTCTGGTCCACCCAGCGATCGGTGTTCGCGCCCGGCATCGATGCGCCCACCGGCCTCTACGGCATGGTTTCCGATGCACTGTTCGGCCCGTATGCGCCGCTCAATGGCTCCGGTCTCGTGTTCGCCAACCCCCCGGACACGCCTGCGCAAGCGTATAGCTGGCTTGTCTCCGCCGATCTCACCGTGTCGAGCTTCATCGACGCGGTCGGCATCGACGCGTTCGAGTGCGGCCTGTCGAGCACGCGGCACGGCTTCGCGCCCGAGTTGCGGCTGGCGCTGGAGGGAACGACCGCGCGCTTGATCGCCTGATCCAAGCGCGCATACGTATTCGGCCCCGCACGCGCTCCTCTGGTGGCATGACACCGTCAAAATAACGGGAGGAACCATGCTCAAGCAATTCGCGTGCACCGCGCTCGCGCTCGCGCTCACCATCGGATCGGCCGTCGCCGCACCCGATCCCTACGCGCCCCAACCCTATGTTCGTCTGACCCATCCCGCCTGGTCGAAATCGGCCACGCTCTACCAGCTCAACACCCGCCAGTTCACCCGCGAAGGCACCTTCGCCGCCGCGCAGCGCGAGCTGCCGCGGCTGAAGGCGCTTGGCGTCGGGATCATCTGGCTGATGCCCATCCATCCGATCGGTACCGAGCACCGCAAGGGCACGCTCGGCAGCCCGTACGCCGTGCGGGATTACCGCTCGGTCAATCCCGAGTTCGGCACCCTCGCCGATCTCAAATCCTTCGTCGCGGCCGCCCATGCGCAGGGCATGCACGTCATCCTCGATTGGGTCGCCAACCACACCGCGTGGCACAACCCGATGCACGCGCAGCACCCCGATTGGTACGAGCATGACTGGAAAGGTACGAACCGCCCGACGCCGTGGTGGGACTGGACCGACATTATCGACCTCGATTATTCGAAGCCCGGCCTGCGCCGCTACATGACCGAATCGATGGAATATTGGGTGCGCACCGCCGACGTGGACGGCTTCCGTTGCGACGTCGCTGGGTATGTCCCGCTCGATTTCTGGGAAACCGCGCGCGCGAAGCTGGATGCGATCAAGCCCGTCTTCATGCTCGCCGAATGGGATCAGCGCGACGTGCACGCGCGCGCGTTCGACGCGACCTATGCGTGGAAATGGAACAATGCCATGGCCGATATCGGGCACGGCAAGGCGGATGTGGGCGCACTCTTCGGCTATTATTCGGAGCTGCAAAGCGCCTGGCCCGCCGCCGCCATGCGCATGACCTATACCGAGAACCACGACCAGAACGCCTGGGAGGGCACCGCAGAGGAACGCTTCGGCCCCGCACTCCCCAATGCGATCCTGCTCTCGTTCGTCGGCGAGGGGCTGCCGCTGGTGCACAACGGTCAGGAGGCGGGCAATCCGCGTCGGCTGAAATTCTTCGAGCGCGATCCCATCGTGTGGCGGGCCCACCCCAACGCCGCGTTGTTCACGCGCCTGATCGCGCTGAAGAAAGCCCACCCGGCGCTGTGGAACGCGCCATGGGGCGCGCCGATGGTGCCCGTCGTCAACGATGCGCCGACCAAGGTGTTCAGCTTTGTGCGGGCCAAGGGCGCGGACCGGGTGCTGGCGCTGTTCAACATGTCGGCGCAGGCACAGACCGTGACGCTGGCCGATGGGCCTTATGCGGGCCGCTGGCAGGAAAACGGCACCCCGGTCACGCTCGCGACCGGGGCGAAAATGACGCTCGCCCCCTGGAGCAACCGGCTGCTGACGGGCGCGCCCTGACCGCCGCCGACGGCTCGTCGGCGGCGCAGCGCGCAAAAAAATGCCAGCAGACGGCCAAATAAGCCGTGAGCGGCAAGTGTGTCCCGGCCACAGTTTGCTGACTGAATGATGAATACGTATGCGATTGGCTTGGTATTTTCATGTTCTGCCGACAAACCCGCTCTAACGGCGCGCAGGAACGCGCAACCGCCAACTCGCAAAACGGGTGGCATGCTTGGGGAGTGATATGGAAAACATCGCACATCTTTTCGTTCGCGCCACGTTGCCATCCCGCGCCGCGATTCGCGTTGGCGTCGCCCTGTGCACGCTCGCGGCTGCAAACACCGCGCTTGCGCAGGACGCGCCCGCGTCTCCGGCTGCCACCGCGCCCGAGGAAGACACCATCGTCGTCACGGGCTTCCGCCGGTCGGTGCAGAACTCGATCGAGGTCAAGCGCCAGTCGGACGTGGTCGCCGAAATCGTCACCTCGGACGATATTGCGGGCCTGCCCGACGTGTCGATCGCAGAATCGATCTCGCGCCTGCCGGGCATTACCTCGCAGCGCACCGGTGGCCAGTCCTCCGCGCTCAACATTCGCGGTCTGAGCCAGGAGCTGGTCTCGGCCACGCTGAACGGGCGCGAGCAGGTCTCCACCTCGGGCGGTCGCGACATCCAGTTCGATCAATATCCTAGCGAGCTGATCAATCAGGTCGCGGTATACAAATCCCCCAAGGCCTCGCTGATCGAGGGCGGAGTGGCGGGCAAGGTCGAACTGTCTACCGTGAGGCCGCTCACCAACAAGAAGCGGCTGACCGTGCAGGCCAACGTGCGCGCATCGTACAATGATCGCG
>JBBQJX010000021.1:0-11246 GCA_038326295.1 Sphingomonadales bacterium | reverse complement strand
GTCGGTGATCGCCTTGGCGAGATTTTGCAGCATCACCGTCTTGCCGACGCGCGGCGGGGCGACGATCAGCGCGCGCTGACCCTTGCCCTGGGGCGAGATCACGTCGATCACGCGCGCCGATTTGTCCTTGATCGTGGGGTCGTCGCTGTCGAGGATCAGCTTGTCGGTCGGATAGAGCGGCGTCAGATTGTCAAAGTTCACCCGGTGGCGCACCGTCTCGGGATCGTCGAAATTGATTGTCACCAGCCGGGTCAGCGCGAAATAGCGCTCGCCGTCCTTGGGCGCGCGGATTTCGCCATCGATCGTGTCGCCGGTGCGCAGCGAAAATCGGCGCACCATCGCGGGCGCGACGTAAATGTCGTCCGGCCCCGCGAGATAACTCGCCTCGGGCGCGCGCAGGAAGCCAAAGCCGTCCTGCATGACCTCGATCACCCCCGATCCCATGATCTGGGAGCCCTGATCGGCGATCGACTTGAGAATAGAGAAAAGAAGGTCTTGCTTGCGCAGCGTGGAGGCGGCTTCGATGCCATGCTCCTCCGCCATGCCCACGAGTTCGGCGGGCGTTTTGCGCTTGAGTTCGGCGAGATGCATTGGCGATCCTGAAGGGGCCCCCGAGCGGTTTTTGGCTTTGTTTTCAGGCGGGGGCGGGAAGGCTCCGCGAACGGGAGCTTCAACAGAAATATGCTCCCCCCCGCCCGGCGTCAAGCGCCGCGAGCCGCATGTGCGCGCCGGCGGCGTTGAAGATGGCATTCAAAGTTGTTCCGGACACCATGAATAGGTCGCCCGCGATTGTTCCGCTCTAGTTATCTCTGCGGGCGACCTAAGCCCGTTTGGAGGAGGTCAGTCAGCGCCTCCACCTCTCCCGCCTCAGCGGTTTAACCGCGCCTCCCTCTTCTCCCCGAACGCCGCCATGCCCTCCCGCTGGTCCGGCGTGCCCTCCAGCTCTTGGCACCGGTAACATCATCGGGGCGGCCACTTGGAGAGATAACGCGCCTTGGACACTCGCCATCCGAGGCGCGTCAGATCCTTTAACGCGAGCGCCGACGCGAAAACGCGAGCGCGCCCAGACCTGCGGCAAGCGCAATCGCCGAGGCAGGCTCCGCAACAGCCGTTCGCCCTTCGAAGATCACGCCGTCGATCAGTGGATCGTTGTTGCCACCGCTGCTGTTGAAGCTTTCGATGAAGCGGATCGTCGTCGTGGCACCCGTCGCGATGTAGTTGATTGTCTGCGTGGTGAAACCCTTGCCCAGGAACGTGCCCGTGCTGCCCTGGGTATACTGGGTGAGCAATCCACCGATCGTCACGTCGAGGGTTGAGGTTCCTCTGACATCTTCAGATGACAACCCGAAAGTCAGCGTGTAGGGCTGCCCGGCGACCGTGATCACGGTCTGCGCGATGCCGTCGCCTACCGGACCAGACGCGTTGCCAAAGCCGCCCAGGTCATAAAAGTAACGGCCATCGTACGCCGGTGTTGAGAACTGCGAATATGCGATCACGCCGTCCGAATGGCCGATGTTGGTCCAGCCGGGAGGGGTCGCAGTCGGCGAGGACGACGCCTCAAAATCGCCGTTGACGAGCAGATTGGCATGCGCGGGCGCGATGGCGACCGCAGCGGCCAAGGCAGCTACAAAGAGGGCTTTGCGCATGGACTTCGCTCCCGTTGGTGCCGAGCGCCGATGCCCGACAAATAAACGATGCAAAATACGTGCCAATTCTGAAACCAAGCTAACTAACTGATTTTTATATCAAATCCATTTCTGTAAAATAACGGCCTGGTTAAAAGTGTAAAGAATTCCGACACTTTCTGGCCGTGCGATTATTCAGTTCCGCGTTGGGACGACGGTTCGGCGTTGAATTTCGCCTCCCTCTTCTCCACGAACGCCGCCATGCCCTCGCGCTGGTCCGGCGTGCCATAGAGCGCGTGGAACAGCCGACGCTCGAAGCGCACACCCTCGGCAAGGCCGATTTCCTCGGCGCGGTTGACGGCTTCCTTCGCGGCCATCGTCGCGAGCAGGCCCATGTTGGCCACTTGCTCGGCCACCTTCAGCGTCTCGGCCATCAGCTCGGCCGCCGCGTAAACACGGCTCACCAGCCCGATGCGCAGCGCCTCGGCCGCATCGATCATCCTCCCCGTCAGGATCAGGTCCATCGCCACAGCGCGCCCGACCAGGCGCGTCAGCCGCTGCGTACCGCCACTGCCGGGAATGACGCCGAGCCTGATCTCGGGCTGGCCGAATTTGGCGGTATCGGCGGCAAAGATCATGTCGCACATCATCGCCCACTCGCACCCGCCGCCCAGAGCGAAGCCGTTCACAGCGGCGATCACGGGCTTGCGGGTGCGGGTGAGTTCCTCCCAGGTGGCGGTGATGAACTCGCTTCGATACGCGAAGGCGAAATCCAGCTCGGCCATCTCCTTGATGTCCGCGCCCGCCTCGAACGCCTTGCCCGTGCCGGTGAACACGAGGCAGCCCGTGGCGGGATCATCGTCCGCCGCGCGGATCGCGTGCTGGAGTTCGGCCGAATAGGCGCGGTTGTAGGCGTTGAGTGCGTCGGGCCGGTTCATCGTGACGACGCAGACGCGGCCGTACCGCTCGACGAGGACGTTGGTGTAGGGGGGCATCGGCGGTCTCCCGGAATCAAGAACCGAGCCTAGCGCGCAGCACCCGCCACGGCCAATGGCGTGCGTGCCGAGGCGAGCTGGGCGACCCACGCCTCGACCCCCGCCGTATCGTCCATCGCGCCCTTCCACACCCGATCGGGCGGCCCCGCGCCCAGATCGTCCGCGCGCTGACGGATGATCGCGAGCGGCCCGTAATAGCGCGCGAGGCCCGAGGGGAGCGTAAGCGGCCCCGCATCCTCGCCATATTCGGCGTTGCGGCCGGTAGGCTCGCCGATCTGCATCGCGCCCAGGCGGCGGAGCTGATTGACGACGAGCACGCAGCTGCTGAAGCAGCCCGCGTCGGTGAGGACGAAGACCCGGCGCTTGCGGGCGTCAGGGGCTATCTTCGCGGCGGACGCGGGCGCGGGGGTGCAGCACGGATCGGAGACGAGCGCACGGTCCCGCTGGGGCGCGCGGTCGATGAGGCTTGCAATCCCGTCCCAGTAATCCGCCACTTCGGCGAACGCGGGGCCTTGCCTGCGGAAGTCCATGGCGGTCGCGCGCACCTCGGCAGCGGCGGCGGGGGAGGCGCGCCAGAATTTGCCGAGCGACGCTTCTCCGAGCGCGTCGACCGCCGCCTTGGTCCACACCATCTCGCCGAAGGTGGACCCCCAGTTGGAACTGCCGCCACGATTGCCGCGCACATCGAACACGATGTACGGCGCAGCATCGACGCGTGCGCGCTGCTGGGCGAGATCTGCGGCGAGCTTGCCCAGCCGGTCCTCTTCGCCGAAGCCGGAAAGTCGTAGCCACAACGCGCCGCCCGGTAGCCAGCGTGCCTCGATCGCATCGTCGGCGGCATAGCGGCGGATCGGACTGAGCGCGGCGCTGAGCGTGGGCCAGAGTTCCACCTGCCAGTCCAGCGCGACTTCGGCGGACCCGCCCGCGCCTGCAAAGGTGCATCGCGCGATCGGTGGCGGCCCGTCGAGCGCAGGATCGATCAGCAGCCGATGCGCGAAGCGAATGCGCTCGGGCAGCTTGGACCAGTCCGCTTCGATGAGATCGAGCCGCTGGCGCAACAGAGTCTCGATCGGCACGCCGTCGCATGCGCGCAGCACTGCACCGTCGCCCGGCGCGTCCGGCGAATGGCTGCGGACCCCTGTCGGTCG
This sequence comes from Sphingomonadales bacterium, assembly GCA_038326295.1. Classification (GTDB taxonomy): domain Bacteria; phylum Pseudomonadota; class Alphaproteobacteria; order Sphingomonadales; family Sphingomonadaceae; genus JAVVHE01. The sequence continues at coordinate 7,478 of JBBQJX010000021.1, read as the reverse complement.
TCGCACCACCCATTTGCCCGCCCGATAATCGATTGACCAGCCCGGCCAGCGCACGCGCGATGGTTCTAGCAGCGGGCGATAGATGCTGTGCCCGTCGCGGAAGGCGAGTACGAAACCCTGCGTCGCCGCGCGCCAATCGAGGTAAGTGCGCGCGGCATGGGCGCGGGCGGCGGCCTCGGCATACGCCTTCTGGAGCTCGGCAGGAAAGCCCGGATTGGCCGCATCGCGCATCGCGGGATGCAGGCCGACCACGCTCGCATGGATCGCCTCGACGTCGGCTATGGCCAGCACCTCCCAAGGCGAGACGCGCGGTGGGGGAGCGGGCGGCGCGGCTCCGACCGCGAACAGCGCACCCAACGTCAGCCTGGCGCGGTGGAGAAAGAGCACACTCACCCTTTGCGCGCCGTCGGCTCGCCGTGGCGGTCGCCGCGCACCCAGCGGACTGTGCCCGTCGAGGCGCGCATCACCACCGATTCTGTCACGATACGCCCGCCCGCGCGCCGCTTGACGCCGCCCAGCAGCGATCCGTCGGTCACGCCGGTCGCGGCGAAGATCACGTCGCCGCGGGCCAGATCGGTCAGGCCATACACACGGTCGAAGTCGGTAATACCGATCTTGGCGGCGCGCGCGCGCTCGTCGTCGTTGCGGAACACCAGCCGACCCTGCATCTGCCCGCCGACGCACCGCAGGGCGGCGGCCGCAAGCACGCCTTCGGGTGCGCCGCCTTGCCCCATGTAGATATCGATGCCCGTATCGGGGTTCGTCGTGGCAAGGATGCCCGCCACGTCGCCATCGGGGATCAGGTGCACGCCGCAGCCCAGCCCGCGCAGTTCGGCGATCATGGCCATATGGCGCTCGCGGTCGAGCACCAGCGCGGTGATCTGATCGGGGCGAACCTGCTTGGCAAAGGCGAGCGCGCGGATGTTCTCGCTGACGCTGCGGCGGATATCGACCACGCCTTCGGGCAGGCCGGGGCCGACCGCGATCTTGTCCATATACGTATCGGGCGCGTTCAGCAGCGCGCCCTCTTCGGCGATCGCCAGCACGGCCAGCGCATTGGGCAGCGCCTTGGCGGTGAGCGTGGTGCCCTCGAGCGGATCGAGCGCGATATCGATGCGCGGCGCGCCGGGCGAGCATTTCCCCACCCGCTCTCCGATATACAGCATCGGTGCCTCGTCGCGCTCGCCCTCGCCGATGACCACGGTGCCGTCGAAATCGAGCGCGTTGAGTGCATCGCGCATCGCCTCGACCGCCGCCGCATCCGCCGCCTTCTCGTCACCGCGCCCGATCAGGCGGCTGGCGGCGATCGCCGCATATTCAGTGACCCGCACCATTTCGAGCACGAGGACTCGGTCGAGGATGTTGCTCATGGGTGGCGCGGCTCCGCAGGATTTGTCGGCGCGGGAGGTAGCGGGGGGCACGGTTGGTGTCGAGCAGGGATGCATTTATAAGCTCGGCCATGGCCACCAGCCTCGCGCACGCGCCACGGCGCAAACTCACGCTCGATCAGTTCGTCGCCGAATATCATCTCGGGCGCGAGGAGCGGAACTCGCGATTGCGGACCCGGAGGTGACGCTTTCGGCCGACGAGATTTTCGCCGTCTAACCCATCAGCGGACGCCCCATTGCCGCGCCGTACACCGCCGCGTAGCGCGCGATCATTGCGGCGCGGGTGTAGTTCGCCGCCACCTTGGCGCGGTTGGCCGCGCCGATCGAGGCGCGCAAGCCGGGACCGGCGAGCAGCCGGACAAGCCCGTGGGCGAGCGCGGCTTCGTCGGCGGGCGCGGCAAGGAACGGCGTGTTCTCGGGCGCGACGATCTCCTCCACGTCGCCCACCCGGGTCGATACCGCAGGCAGTCCGGCCGCCATCGCCTCAACCAGGCTGATCGGAAACTGCTCGCTGTCCGAACTCAGCGCGAAGATGTCGAACAGTCCTACGTAGCGGTGCGGGTGCGCCAGGAAGCCCGGCATGACGAGGCGATCTGCGATACCGAGCCGGGCCGCCTCGGCACGAATGCGGGCGTCGTCGGGGCCGGTGCCCACGATGACCAGACGCGCGGGCGGGTCCGCCAGCCGTCGCACCGCGTCGGCGAACACGCGCACCAGCCTCGGCAGGTTTTTGACCGGCCGCAGCCCCGCCAGCGTGCCGACGATCACCTCGCCCTCAGGCCGGACCAGCCCCGGGATTGCATCGGGCGCGGGCGCGGTGGCGAAACGCGCCATGTCGATGCCGTTGGGGATGTACGTCGCCGCCCTCCTCCAGGTGGCGGCGGCGATCCGCTCGAGATTGCGGCTCGGCACCACCAGCGCGTGCGCGGCGGGCAGGACCAGCCTGCGCAGCCAGCGGCGCCCGGGCTTCTGGCCCGCCGTCTCGTCCTCGTTGAACCCGTCCTCATGATGGACCAGCGGTGGCCCGCCGAAGAGCCGCCGCGCCAGCACCGCGTCCATCGCGCCGAAGTTGAAGCTGAGCTGGAGATCGTACCCGCCCGCCCGCACCCACCGCGCGATCGCCCGCACCCGCGCGGGCGAGGGCGGCCCCGCGAGCGGTGGCGGCTCGGGGAAACTTGCGGGCACCTCCGGCTCGATCAGATCGCGCGCCGCCAGCGCGCCCGGGACCGAGGATACAACGACGTGCTCCACAGCGTCGCCCCACGCGTTCATCAGATCGACATCGCGCGCCTCCTTGCCCCCCAGGCTGAAGGTGGAGTGGAGGTGAAGCAGGCGGGGTCGCATCGCCCGTGCCCTCGCACGCGGGGGCGCGGGCGGACAAGGCACGTGTACATTTGGCTTGGGGCCGCGCCCGGCTTGGCTTAAGGCGCGCGCGGAGGGCAAACGGGCTTCGATCATGGACGAAACATTCGCAAACCGGGCGCGCCTCTCCTGATGGCGGGCTTCCACCTCACCCGCGACGACGAGGGCGCGGACGTGCGCCTTGCCGCCGCGCGCGCGCGCTTTCGCAGCCACGGCTTCACGCGTTTCAGCGATATCGCGGGCGGGGGGCGGCGCGGCTTCCACGTGGGCTACATCCACGGCGGCCCGGAGACCTGTATGAGGGCGGGCGAGGACTTCGCGGCTGTTGCGGGTACGCTCGTCTACGATGGCACGATGGGAACGGTGGCGCTCGATGCGCTGTTGGCGGACTTCACCTTCCCTTTTTCCGACTGGACACGCCTCTCGGGCCAGTTCGCGCTCCTGATTTGCAAGGAGGGCCGCCTGTTCGCGCTGACCGACTATTTCGGCGCGTTCCAACTGTTCCACGATCCCGAGGATGCGACGCTCTCCACCTCGTTCCTCGCCACGGCGGAGGCGCAGCCCCGCGTGCGGTGGCATGCGCAGGGCGTGTACGAATTCGCCTTCAACGTCTTCCCCATCGGCGACGATACGGTGTTCGAGGAAATTCGGCGGCTCGGCCCCCTCGTGCAGCTCGAACTGGCTCGCGGGGGCGCGGTGCGCCACGCGGTTGCCAAGCCGCTGCCCGATGCGCCGAGCACGATTCCGATCGGCGAACGTCTGGAACGCAACCGCGCAGCGCTGTTCGCAACCGTCGCCCCGTTCGTCGAAGTCTATGGCGATCGGATGCAGGCCCCGCTTTCGGGCGGCCTCGATTCGCGCCTCGCGGTCGCATTGCTGCGCGCGCACGGCGTACATCCACACATCTACGTTTACGGCACGCCCGAGGACGAGGACGCCTCGGTCGCGCTCGCGATCGGGCGTGCCGAAGGCTTCGAGGTCGAGGTGTTCAGCAAACCCGCCTTCGCGAGCATCGTGCCCGATCAGTATGCCGAAATCGTCGCGCGCAATTTCGATGAGACCGACGCGCTCGCCACCGATGGCGGACTGTTCGACAATGGCGGCAACGCGCACGCCCGCCATGCGCGCAACGCCGATGGCCAGCTCGCGGTCTCGGGCGGCTGCGGCGAAGTGTTTCGCAACTTCTTCTACCTCCCCGATCGCCCGCTGCGCGCGCGCGACGTGGCACTCGCCTTCTTCGCGCGGTTCGTCTCCAGCGACACGACCGGCCGGTTCGACGCGCGCGCCTTCCTCGACGGCGTGGAAACCAAGCTCGCCGCCGCGCTCGGCCATGCGCCCGGCGCGCGGCTCAGCCGGACCGAGGTCGAACAACTATATCCGCGCGAACGCTGCCGCGCCTTCTTCGGCCGCGAGATCAGCCTCGTCGGGCGGCATGGCGCATATCTGATGCCTTTCCTGGACCGCGCAGTCGCGGAAGAGGCGTTGCAGATCCCGATGGATTTAAAGCGCGCTGGCCGGTTCGAGGCGATGCTGATCAACCACATCGATCCTGTGCTCGCGCGTTACATGAGCGCCTACGGTCATGATTTCGCCGGCCCGCCCAACGCCGCGCACGAGCGCGAGGAGTGGCAGACGGTGATCCGTCCGCCATGGCTCCGGCGGCAAAGCTATGCGGTGCGCCGCCGCATCGGCCGCTTCGGCGACGAGCATGGCGGACTGCTGAGCCCGATGTTCCTCGGCCGTGCGATCGATCTCCACTTCCCCGCGATGCGCCGCTTTTTTCATCCCGAGCGCATCGAACAGGATTTCGGCCTGTATCGTCGCGTCGCCACGCTCGAATACCTCGCCGAACGGTTGGGAAGCCGCGTGGCGGACGATTGATCATGTCCACCTGGGAACGGCTGCGCCCGCTGCTGTTCCGTCTCGATCCCGAACGTGCGCACGCCTTGACGATCGCCGCGCTCCGCACCGGGCTGTGGCCCTCCGCGCTGCCCGATCCACCGATCCTGGCGACACGTATTGCGGGCCTCGCGCTTCCCAACCCGATCGGGCTGGCAGCCGGGTTCGACAAGGACGCGCGCACCTTTGCGCCCTTGCTTCGCCTCGGCTTCGGCTTCGTGGAGGTGGGGACGCTCACCCCCCTGCCCCAGCCCGGCAACCCCCGCCCGCGCATGGCGCGCCTCCCCGAGGATCACGCCGTGATAAACCGACTGGGCTTCAACAATGGCGGGCAGACGGCCGCGCTGCCTCGCCTCGCCGCGCGCGGCCCCGGCGTGGTCGGTGTAAACATTGGCGCGAACAAGGATGCCAAGGACCGCGCTGCGGATTACGCGCGGGGCGTGGCGGTGATGGCGGGATTGGCGGCTTATCTGACGATCAACATCAGCTCCCCCAACACGCCCGGCCTGCGCGGACTGCAGACCGTCGATGCGCTCGGCCCCCTGATGACCGGCGTCATGGCGGCACGCGCCCCCGGCGGGCCGCCCGTCTTCGTCAAGATCGCGCCCGATCTGGAGGACGCCGAGCTGGATTCCATCGCCGAACTCGTGCTGGCATACGGCGTGGACGGGCTGATCGCGACCAACACCACCATCTCCCGGCCCACGACGCTCCTGTCCCCGAATGCGCAAGAGGAGGGCGGCCTTTCGGGCACCCCCCTGTTCGCACGCTCCACGCAAGTGCTCGCCCGACTCAGGCGCACCACACGCGGCCGCATTGCGCTGATCGGTGTTGGCGGGGTGGACAGCGGTGCCACCGCCTACGCCAAGATCCGCGCGGGTGCAGACGCTGTGCAGCTCTACACCGGCCTGGTGTATGGCGGCCCCGGCCTGATTGCGCGCATCAAGCGCGACCTCGCCGCTTTGCTCGCGCGCGACGGTTTTTCTTGCGTCGCGGATGCGGTGGGCGTGGACGCCTGATCCCGCCCGCTTGACCTCCACGCCGGGCCGCCGCCTAACGCGCAAATGATCCGCCATTCCCTGATCGCGCTCGCTCTCACCCTTCCCGTCACCGCCGCCTCGCAGACCACGATCGAGGCGCGCACCGCGCGCCTGTTCGAGCGGCCCGCGAACGCGCGCTCCCCCGCAAGCACCGCAGCCGAGGGTGCCGCCGTGGTGAGCGCCGCCGATCCACGCGCCGCGGCTGCGGGGGCAGAAATGCTGCGCCGGGGCGGTACGGCAGCGGACGCTGCGGTCGCGGTGGTGATCGCGTTGACCGTGGTCGAACCGCAATCTTCGGGGCTGGGCGGCGGTGGCTTCTTCGTCTTCCACGATGCGAAGACCGGCCGCACCGTCGCCATCGACGGGCGCGAGACCGCCCCCGCCGCCGCGCTCCCCACACGCTTCCTCGGCCCAAGTGGCAAGCCGATGGATCATCGCGAGGCGGTCTGGGGTGGCGCATCGATCGGCGTGCCCGGCACCGTCGCGCTCGCGGCGCGCGTTCATGCGCGCTTCGGCAAGCTCCCCTGGGCGGTGCTGTTCGAACCCGCGATCCGCCTTGCGCGGGACGGCTGGACGCTCACGCCGCGTGCGGCCCGCGTACTCGCCGCGGCGAGCGACATGGTTGCCGCGTCGGCCAACGCATCGCTGTTGCTCGGCGCGGACGGCAAGCCGCTGTCCGCAGGGACGCGCCTCACCAACCCCGCGCTCGCTGCCACGCTCGACGCCATCGCGCGCGGCGGCGCAGACGCGTTCTACAAGGGCCCGATCGCCGAGGGCATCGCGCGCGCGGTCTCCACCGCGCCGCGCTCCCCGTCGCCGCTCACCACTGCCGATCTTGCCGCCTACCGCGTTGTCGAACGGCAGCCGCTGTGCGGCCAATATCGCGGCTGGAGACTGTGCACAATGGGCCCGCCCTCCTCGGGTGGGATCGCGCTGCTGCAAATCCTGGGGCAGATCGAACGGTTCGACGTGGCCAGGCTGGGCCGCGACAACCCACTCGCGTGGCACCTGATCGCCGAGAGCCAGCGCCTCGCATACGCCGACCGCGAGGTGTGGGCGGGCGATCCGGGGTTCGTCCCCGTGCCCACCGACGGCCTGACCGATCCCGCCTATATCGCCGAACGCTCGGCGCTGATCCGGATCGACCGCGCGATGGCGTCCGCCCCTGCGGGTAACCCGCCGGGCGCGCCCGCGCCGCCGCCGGGATCGGACAGCGAAGTGCCGGGCACCAGTCACATCGTCACCGCCGACGCGATGGGCGATGTGGTCAGCTGGACGAGCACGATCGAATCGATCTTTGGATCGGGGCAGGCGACCGGCGGCTTCTTCCTTAACAACGAGCTGACCGATTTCGATTTCCTGCCCACCCGCGCCGGACGCCCTGCCCCCAACGCGCTCGCACCCGGCAAGCGGCCGCGCAGTTCGATGACGCCCACGCTGATCTATGCCCCCGGCGGCAGACTGTGGGGTGCCGTCGGCGCGGCGGGGGGTGCCACCATCATCGCGCAGGTGGCGAAGACGGTGATCGGCCTGATCGACTGGAAGCTGAGCGTGGAGGATGCGATCGCGCTGCCCGTGCTGTATGCGAACGGCCCGCGCGTGGCGCTGGAGAAGGGGACGCGGCTCGATGGCATGGCCGCGACGCTGCGCGCGATGGGCCACACGGTCGTCTCCGCCGATCTGCCGACCAAGACAGGCGCGCTGGTCCGCGTCGGCAACCATTGGCGCGCGGCGGCGGACAACCGGACCGAGGGGCAGGCGGTGGGGGTGCGGTGAGCCTGCCCTCGCT
>JBBQJX010000020.1:0-11382 GCA_038326295.1 Sphingomonadales bacterium | reverse complement strand
AGAGCGGGAAGCCGTGCGCCGCAGCGCGGCCGGTGAGCGTGATGGCCGACAGCGAGCGATCTGCGGGGCGTGTGGGCGTGGCGGCGCGCGTGGCGAAGCGGCCGAAGCGCCCGGTGGCGAGCGCGTTGGGATCGGCGTTGGCGATGAAGCAGACCGCCACGATGCGAACGCCCGAGGCGAGCGTGACGGCGCGCGCGTGGATTTCGGCCACGGTCTCGCCGTAGCGGAACACCGCACCGTGCGCGCGCGCGGCGGTTTCGAGCGCGGTGGCGAGTGCGGCCAAGCCGCCTTCGACCAGCCAGACGCCGCTTTGTTCGACATGCGCGATCAGCATCAGCGTCGCGGGCGCTTCGAACGGCGAATTGCCCGAATAGGTGGCGTAGCGACCGAAGAGCTGGCGCAGGCGCGGATCGGGGAAGAAGCGGCCGAGCGTACTCCACAGCGACGCGAAAGGCCGGATGCGCATCAGCTGCCCGAGTTCACCGCGCGCGGCGGCGTTTGCCACCAGGCTGAGTTGTGTGGGCCGCTCGGCGCGCATGAACGAGCGTTCGAGCGCGTCGTAAACGGCTTTGGCTTCGGCGAGGAAAGCGATGAATCCGCGCGCCGCGCCCGCGCCCGCAAACACGCCGATCGCATCGGCCGAGCGCGCGGGATCGGCGAAGAGATCGAGGCGGTCCTGCCCCCACGCGTGGCGCGCGAGGATTTCGGCGGGGGCGAGCTTCAGCGCGGACGCGAAGTCCAGCCCCGCTTCGGCGAAGATTTCCTCGAACACCCAGAGCATCGTGAGCACCGTCGGCCCCGCGTCCGCACCCTCGATCGTGCGGATCTTGCCGCCGGGCTGGGCCGCGCGCTCGATCACGGTGACCGCGCAGCCGCGCGCGGCGAGGAGCAGCGCCGCGACCAGCCCGCCCACGCCCGCGCCCACGATCACGATCCGGTTGTCCTGCGGCATCGGTCCTCCCTCGGAGCCAAGGTATCGGCGCGTGCGGTGGGCGCTGTCCAGATTTTCTGACACATGGACGCGAATGGACGAGATGCACGACATGCGCGGCTGGCGCGCGCGCTGGCTGCGGCTGCGTAACCGCCTGCTGACCGATCCCGCGTTCCAGCGCTGGGCGGCGCGGTTTCCGCTGACGCGACCGATCGCGCGGGGGCGGGCACGCGCGACGTTCGATCTGGTGGCGGGGTTCGTCTATTCTCAGGTGCTGTTCGCGTGCGCCGAGCTGGACCTGTTCGCGGTGCTGGCGGGCGAACCGCTGGGGCTGGGCGAGATCGCGTCGCGGACCGGGCTCGACGTGGCGGCGGCGGAGCGGCTGCTGAAGGCGGCGGTCTCGCTCGGGCTTGTCGACCGGGTGGGCGATCGGTTCACGCTGGGCGCGCGCGGCGCGGCGCTGCTGGGCAATCCGGGCGCGCTGGCGATGGTGCGCCACCATGGGCTTCTGTACGCCGACCTTGCGGACCCGGTGGGCCTGCTGCGCGGACGGCGCGGCGCGCTGGCGGATTATTGGCCTTACGCGCGGTCCGATGCGCCCGGATCGGTGCGCGCGCAGGCGGTGGATGCCTATTCCGCGCTGATGGCGGCGAGCCAGCCGATGATCGTGGGCCAGGTGCTGGGTGCCTATGATTTCGGGCGGCACCGGCGGCTGATGGACGTGGGCGGCGGGACGGGCGCGTTCCTGATCGCGGTGGGGGCGGCCTACGCCGCGCTCGAGCTGGTGGCGTTCGATCTGCCTGCGGTGGCCGGGGTGGCGCGCGCGCGCTTCGCCGAGGCCGGGCTGGGCGCGCGCGCGACGGCGATTGGTGGCGACATGTTCGTCGATCCGTTACCCGCAGGCGCGGACGCGGTGAGCCTCGTGCGCGTGTTGCACGATCATGACGACTCGGCGGCGCAATCGTTACTGGGTCGTATCCGCGCAATCCTGCCGGCCAATGGTACGCTCCTGATTGCCGAGCCGATGGCGGGCGCGGCGGGCGCCGCGGCGGTGGGGGACGCCTATTTCGGCATGTATCTGCTGGCGATGGGATCGGGTCGCGCGCGCACGGCGGCCGAAATCTTGCGAATGTGCCGAACTGCGGGCTTTGTTGGCGCGCGTGCGGTGTCCACCGCGATGCCGCTCAGCGCCGGAATGATTGTGGCGAAAGGCTGACGCCAAGCCTGTTGACAGCTTCGGGTGTCAGGCTAGACTGACACTATGGACCGTCCAGTTCGCCTTACATCGACGCGCGGAGAGCGTTGAACATGCAGAGCCTCGCCGTTGTCCTTGACGCGCCCGGGCGTCTGGACGTGCGACCGCTCGCGCTGAACGCGCTCGGCGCGGCCGACGTGATGGTGGACGTGGCGTGGGCGGGGGTGAGCACGGGGACCGAGCGGCTGCTGTGGACCGGGCGCATGCCGCCGTTTCCGGGCTTGGGCTATCCGCTGGTGCCGGGATACGAATCGGTCGGCCGGATCGTGGATGCGGGGGCCGAGGCGCAGGGCCGGATCGGCGAACAGGTCTTCGTGCCCGGCGCAAACTGTTACGCGGACGCGCGCGGGTTGTTCGGCGGCAACGCCTCGCGCGTGATCCTGCCTGCCTCGCGCGCCACCACGCTGCCCCAAGGGCTCCGCGAGGATGGCGTGCTGCTCGCGCTGGCTGCCACCGCGCGTCACGCGATCGCGGGCGGCGCCGCGCCCGATCTGATCGTGGGCCACGGCGTGCTCGGGCGGCTGCTGGCGCGGATCGTGATCGCACAGGGCGATGCCGCGCCGACCGTGTGGGAGACCAATCCTGCACGGCATGGCGGGGCGCATGGCTATTCAGTGATGCATCCCGAGGCGGACGCGCGCCGCGATTATCGCTGCATCTGCGATGCGAGCGGGGCGGCGGGTTTGCTCGATACACTGATCGGGCGGCTGGCGCGCGGCGGCGAGGTGGTGCTGGCGGGCTTCTACGAAGCGCCGGTGCAGTTCGCCTTCCCGCCCGCCTTCATGCGCGAGGCGCGCATCCGCGTGGCGGCCGAATGGAAGCCCGAGGATCTGGCGGCGGTGACCGCGCTGATCGCTTCGGGAGCGCTCTCGCTGGGCGGGCTGATCACGCATCGGGCTGCGGCCTGCGACGCGCGCGATGCTTACCCGGTCGCGTTTGCGGACGCGGCCTGCCTCAAGATGGTTTTGAACTGGAGCGGCGTACAATGAGCCTCGACGTGATGGCGCGCCCGGCGCTGCCCGCCGACGGGCCGGGGCTGGCGGATTTCCTGCGCATGGAAGCCGCGATCGAGCCCGATCCCGTCCACACGGGCGAGATCACCAAGGAAACGCAGATCATCGCGATCTACGGCAAGGGCGGCTCGGGCAAATCCTTCGCGCTTTCGAACCTGAGCTACATGATGGCGCAGCAGGGCAAGCGCGTGCTGCTGATCGGCTGCGATCCCAAGAGCGATACGACCTCGCTTCTGTTCGGCGGCAAGAGCTGCCCGACGATCATTGAGACCAGCGCCAAGAAGAAGCTGGCGGGCGAGGAGGTGCGCATCGAGGACGTGTGCTTCCAGCGCGACGGTGTGTTCGCGATGGAACTGGGCGGCCCCGAAGTCGGGCGCGGCTGCGGCGGGCGCGGGATCATCCACGGCTTCGAGCTGTTGGAGAAGCTGGGCTTCCACGACTGGGGCTTCGATTACGTGCTGCTCGATTTCCTCGGCGACGTGGTCTGCGGCGGCTTCGGCCTGCCGATCGCGCGCGACATGTGCCAGAAGGTGATCGTCGTCGGCTCGAACGATCTGCAATCGCTGTATGTGGCGAACAACGTCTGCAAGGCGGTCGAATATTTCCGCAAGATGGGCGGCAATGTTGGTGTCGCGGGCATATTGATCAACAAGGACGATGGCAGCGGCGAGGCGCAGGCGTTTGCCGAGGCGGTGGGCATCCCCGTGCTGATCTCGATCCCCGCGAACGAGGACATCCGCAAGAAAAGCGCGAACTATCAGATCATCGGCACGCCGGGTGGCCAGTGGGGTTCGCTGTTCGAGCAACTGGGCGAGAATGTCGCCGCGGCACCGCCGGTGCGTCCGACGCCTTTGACCAGCGACGGCCTGCTCGGCCTGTTCAGCCCCGAGGAAACCGGTGCGAACGTGACGCTGCGCCCCGCCACGCAGGCGGACATGCGCGGGAGCAGCTACGAACCCAAGGCCAGCCTCGAAGTGGTGTACGATGCTGTCTGAGGCCCTGCCTCTGGACACGGCGCCGGTAGAGGGCGGCGGATGCCATGCGGGCGCGGATACGCTGCACGCGGCCGCCAGCCTTGCGGGCAAGTCCGAAATCCTCGCGCGCTACGCGGCGGACTATCCCAAGTCGGCGCATGATCAGCCGCAATCGATGTGCCCGGCGTTCGGATCGCTGCGCGTGGGGCTTCGGATGCGTCGCACCGCGACCGTGCTGTCGGGCAGCGCCTGCTGCGTCTACGGCCTCACCTTCACGTCGCACTTCTACGGCGCGCGCCGCACGGTCGGCTATGTGCCCTTCAACTCCGAGACGCTCGTCACCGGCAAGCTGTTCGAGGACATTCGGGACGCGGTGCATGAACTCGCCGATCCCGCGCTGTACGACACGATCGTGGTCACCAACCTCTGCGTGCCCACCGCCTCGGGCGTGCCGCTGCAACTGCTGCCCGATCAAATCAACGGTGTGCGGGTGATCGGCATCGACGTGCCGGGCTTCGGCGTGCCGACGCATGCCGAAGCCAAGGACGTGCTCGCGGGCGCGATGCTGGCCTATGCGCGCAAGGAGGCCGAACAGGGCCCGGTCCAGGCCCCCGCCAAACGCTCCGACAAGCCGACGATCACGCTGCTGGGCGAGATGTTCCCGGTCGATCCGATCGGCATCGGCATGATGCTCGCGCCGATGGGGCTGGCCGCAGGGCCGGTCGTGCCGACGCGCGAGTGGCGCGAGCTGTACGCCGCGCTCGACTGCGCGGCGGTGGCGGCGATCCATCCTTTTTACACCGCCAGCGTGCGCGAATTCACCGCCGCGGGTCGCTCGGTCATCCCCTCCGCGCCGGTGGGGCGCGACGGGACCGCGGCATGGCTGGAAGCCGTCGGCGCGGCGTGCGGCGTGGCGCGCACGGCGACCGACGCGGCCAAGAACGCCGTTCTGCCCGCAATCGCGGGTGCACTTGCGGGCGCGCCGATCAAGGGCCGGATCACCGTCAGCGGCTATGAAGGCTCCGAGCTGCTCGTGGCGCGGCTGCTGAGCGAGAGCGGCGCGGACGTGGCCTATGTGGGCACCGCCTGCCCCCGCACGCCGTGGTCCGAGCCCGATCGCGAATGGCTCGAAGCGCGCGGGATTGCGGTCCAGTACCGCGCTTCGCTGCAGCAGGACATCGCGGCGGTCGATGCGCTGAGGCCCGATCTGGCGATCGGCACGACTCCGGTGGTGCAGCACGCGAAGGAGCGCGCGATCCCGGCCTTGTATTTCACCAACCTCATCTCGGCGCGGCCGCTGATGGGTGCGGCGGGGGCGGGCAGCCTCGCGACCGTGATCAACGCGGCGATGGCCAACCGCGCGCGCTTCGACCGGATGAGCGCGTTTTTCGAGGGTGTGGGCACCGGCCACGCGACGGGCGTCTGGGAAGATACGCCGCAGGAACGTCCCGAGTTCAAGGCCAAGTTCGCCGCGCGCCGCGTCGCCGCCGCGAAGGCTGAGGAGCACATTGGCTCATGAGCCTCGTCCTCGATCATGACCGCGCGGGCGGTTACTGGGGCGCTGTTTACGCCTTTACTGCGATCAAGGGATTGCAGGTCATAATCGACGGCCCGGTCGGCTGTGAGAACCTGCCCGTTACCAGCGTGCTCCACTACACCGACGCCCTGCCGCCGCACGAACTCCCCATCGTCGTGACCGGGCTGGGCGAGCAGGAACTCGGCCGCGACGGAACCGAAGGCGCGATGAAGCGCGCGTGGAAAACACTCGATCCCGATCTGCCCTCGGTGGTGGTGACGGGCAGCATCGCCGAAATGATCGGCGGCGGCGTCACGCCCGAGGGCACGAGCATCCAGCGCTTCCTGCCGCGCACGATCGACGAGGATCAGTGGCAGGCCGCCGACCGCGCGCTGACCTGGCTGTGGACGCAGTTCGGCGTGAAGAAGGTGCCAGCACTGCGGCCGCTGCGCGAAGGGCAGAAGCCCCGCGTCAACATCATCGGTCCGATGTACGGCACGTTCAACATGCCGTCCGATCTTGCGGAAATCCGTCGGCTGATCGAGGGGATCGGCGCCGAAGTGGGCATGGTCTTCCCGCTCGGCAGCCACCTTGCGGACGTCAAGAAGCTCGCCGAAGCGAGCGTAAACGTCTGCATGTACCGCGAGTTCGGCCGCGGGCTGTGCGAGACCCTCGAACGCCCATACCTCCAGGCCCCCATCGGTCTCGAGAGCACAACCGCCTTCCTGCGCAAGCTCGGCGAACTGACCGGCCTCGATCCCGAGCCGTTCATCACCAAAGAAAAGCACACGACGATCAAGCCGCTTTGGGATTTGTGTCGCAGCGTCTCGCAGGACTTCTTCGGAACAGCCTAGTTCGCGGTGGTGGCGACCGAGACCTACGCTCGCGGCATCCGCAGCTTCCTCGAAAACGATCTTGGCCTGCCCTGCACCTTCGCGTTCAGCCGGACCGCAGGGATCAAGCCCGACAATGCGGCGGTGAAGGAAGCGATCCGCACCAAGCCGCCGCTGGTGCTGTTCGGCTCGTACAACGAGCGCATGTACCTGGCCGAACTGAACGGCCGATCGATCTATGTCCCCGCCAGCTTCCCCGGCGCGGTCATCCGTCGGCACACGGGCACGCCGTTCATGGGCTATGCGGGCGCGACCTACCTCGTCCAGGAAGTGTGCAACGCGCTGTTCGACGCGCTGTTCAACATGATCCCCTTGTCCACCCAGATGGATGCCGCCGAGGCGACGCCTTCGCGCCTGCACGCCGAACTGCCGTGGGAGGCCGCCGCCAAGGCGCTGCTCGACGAAGCGATCGAGGCCGAGCCGGTGCTGGTGCGCATCAGCACCGCCAAGCGCCTGCGCGACGCCGCCGAGCGCGCCGCGCGGCGGGCGGGCGAACCATCAGTCACCCCCGCGCGCCTCGATGCGGCGCGCATGTCCCTTTCGCTGCGCGAGGCCGCATGATGCCTGCGCGCGCACCCAGGATCCTCACGGCGACGGTCGCCGCGAAGATATGCCCAAGACCCGCGCTTTGCTGGGCCGAATTCGGGCGAACACCAAGGAGGCCAAGCCAATGAACGGAGACAATATGGGAGGTCCGCACGACGATGGTCGTCTGGGCGTCCGCAATTATATGAGCGACGCGGAGGCCAAGAGCTTTCACCGCGCTTTCATGACCAGCACGGCGGCATTCACGCTGATCGCGATCGTTGCGCACTTCTTCGTGTGGCAGTGGCGTCCGTGGGGTGGCCCGAGCATGGGTCATGAAACGCCTGCCGCCGCGATGACGACAGGTCTGAACACGGTCGCCCCCGCGACCACGCAACATAGCTAGGGAGAGACCACCATGTGGAAAATGTGGCAGACGTTCGATCCGCAGCGCATCCTGGTGGCGCTCGCCACCTTCCTGTTCGTGCTCGCGCTGATCATTCACTTCATCCTGCTGTCGACCGATCGGTTCAACTGGCTCGATGGCCCCACCCACGGCACCGCGGTGATGGCGACGGCCGGCGCCCCGTTGCCCACGGCTCCGGTCAGGGGCGCCCCCTTCCAGTAACCGCGTGGGTGGGGGGCTGTATCGTCCGGCCCCGCACCGGCGGCTTCCGATGGCGTGATCGTCAAGGACCCGATTGCAAGGACACCCAACCATGGCACTGCTGAGCTTCGAGCGGAAATACCGGGTGCGGGGGGGCACGCTGATCGGCGGCGACCTCTTCGATTTCTGGGTTGGGCCGTTTTATATCGGTTTCTTCGGCGTCACGACCGCCTTTTTCGCGATCCTCGGGACCGCGTTGATCTTTTACGGTGCCGCGATCGGCGGCACGTGGAACCCGTGGCTGATCAACATCGCGCCGCCCGATCTCAAATACGGTCTGGGCTTCGCGCCGCTGCGCGAGGGCGGGATGTGGCAGGTCATCACCGTCTGCGCGACGGGGGCCTTCGTCTCGTGGGCGCTGCGCGAGGTGGAAATCTGTCGAAAGCTCGGCATCGGCTATCACGTGCCCTTCGCGTTCAGCTTCGCGATCCTTGCCTATATCACGCTCGAAATCGTGCGGCCGCTGCTGCTGGGTGCGTGGGGCTTCGGCTTCCCTTACGGTATCTTCAGCCACCTCGACTGGGTATCGAACACCGGGTACCAGTATCTGCACTTCCACTATAACCCCGCGCACATGCTCGCGGTGAGCTTCTTCTTCACCACGACTCTTGCTCTGGCGCTGCACGGTTCGCTCGTACTTGCCGCCGCCAACCCGCCGCAGGGCCAGACAATGAAATCGCCCGAATATGAGGACGGCTTTTTCCGCGATTTCATCGGCTATTCGATCGGAACGCTCGGCATTCACCGCCTGGGCCTGTTCCTCGCGCTGAACGCGGGTTTCTGGAGCGCGGTGTGCATCGTCATCAGCGGACCGTTCTGGACCAAGGGTTGGCCCGAATGGTGGACATGGTGGCTCAATCTTCCGATCTGGCGCTAGGCGGGGAGTAGAATAATGGCCGCGTATCAGAATATTTTCACACAGGTCCAGCTTCGCGCTGCGCCCGAAATGGGCCCGCGACTGCCCGCCATGGATTCAGCGCGCGATGGACGGCCCTGGTATTCGAACCTGATGGGCGCGCTGGGCAATGCGCAGATCGGCCCCATCTATCTGGGCACGCTCGGCATTGTCTCGCTCTTTTGCGGGTTCATCGCCTTCGAGATCATCGGGCTGAACATGCTGGCGTCGGTCAACTACAGCTGGATCCAGTTCGTCCGACAGCTGCCCTGGCTCGCGCTCGAACCGCCGGGGCCGCAATACGGCATCTCGATCATGCCGCCGCTGGCGCAGGGCGGCTGGTGGCTGATGGCGGGGTTCTTCCTCACCACCTCGATCATTCTCTGGTGGGTGCGCAGCTACAATCGCGCCCGCTCGCTCGGCATCGGCACGCACACCACCTGGGCGTTCGCGAGCGCGATCTGGCTCTATCTGGTGCTGGGCTTCATCCGCCCGCTGCTGATGGGCAGCTGGTCCGAAGCGGTGCCGTTCGGCATCTTCCCGCATCTGGACTGGACCGCCGCCTTCTCGATCCGTTACGGCAACCTCTTCTACAACCCGTTCCACTGCCTCTCGATTGTGTTCCTGTACGGATCGACGCTGCTGTTCGCGATGCACGGCGCGACGATCATGGCGGTGGGCCGCTATGGCGGCGAGCGCGAGCTCGAGCATATCGTCGATCGCGGCACTGCGGCCGAGCGTGCCGGGCTGTTCTGGCGCTGGACGATGGGCTTCAACGCCACTTACGAGAGCGTGCACCGCTGGGCGTGGTGGTTTGCCGTATTGACCACGCTGACCGGGGGCATAGGTATCCTCCTCACCGGGACCGTCGTCGATAACTGGTACCTGTGGGCGGTCAGTCATCATTACGCGACCGTCTATCCCGATACCGGCGTCGTCGATCCCTCCCTGCTGCCCGGAGCCCCGAAATGAGCCTCGCCGCCCCCAAGCATGTTGCCCTCATCCTCGGCGCTTCGGCGGCGATGCTTGGTGGCTGCGATCTCAGCCCCAAATCGACCGTGCAGAACGGCTTCCGGGGTACGGGAATTCAGCAGGTGATCGATACCAAGCTGCTCAAAGTGGCGGCCGACATCCCACCCGAGCCCTATCCGCTGGGGCCGGACGAGGGGCAGCGCGCGTCCGAAATCTATCAGAACGTCCAGGTGCTGGGCTATACGAGCGCGGACGATTTCAACCGTATCATGCTCGCAATGAACACCTGGATCGGCACGGGCGAGCAGGGCTGCGCCTATTGCCATAACGTCGCCAACATGGCCTCGGACGAGAAGTACACCAAGGTCGTGGCGCGCAAGATGTTGCAGATGACGCGCAACATCAACAACAACTGGACGAGCCACGTCCACAACACCGGCGTCACCTGCTGGACCTGCCACCGTGGCAATCCCGTGCCGGTCTATCACTGGAACAAGGGCGATCCCGCGCCCGATCCGCTGCGTCTGCGTGGCAACAATCACGGCCAGAACATGCCGAGCGCGACGGTTGCCTATGCGTCGCTGCCGCATACGCCGTTTGAAACGTTCCTCAGCAGCGATCCCAAGGTCATCCGTGTCGCGGCGAACAGCCCCTATCCCTCGGCCGATCACAAGGTCGCGATCCAGAGCGCGGAGGCGACGTACGGGCTGATGCAGCACATGTCGTCCTCGCTCGGCGTCAACTGCACCTACTGCCACAATACGCAGAGCTTCCGGCAGTGGAGCCTCAGTCGGCCGCAGCGCGCCAACGCGTGGTACGGCATCCGGATGGTGCGCGATACCAACGTCAATTACATCTCGACGCTCGCCTCGGTGTTCCCCGCCTATCGCAAAGGACCGCAGGGCGATCCGAACAAGGCCAATTGCGGCACCTGCCATCAGGGCCAGGCCAAGCCGATGGGCGGCTACCCGATGCTGGCACAATATCCGGCGCTGAAGGGCCCGCGCGGATCGGTGTCGCTCACCCCGGTCGTGGCGCAGCCCGACGTGCCCTTGGGCGCAGCATCGCCGACCGGCGGCGAGGTCGCGTCGATTACCGCGACGATCCCCACGGGCGTCAGGATGCTGACCGCCGACGCGACCGCGACCGCGCAGAGCTGCAACGCGGACTTCGGCCATCTGCTGGCGGGGCAGACGATCGAGTTCGATACGGGTTCCGCAGGGGTGCGCCCGCAAAGCAGGCCGCTGCTCGACAAGCTCGCCGCAGTGGCGGGGCGCTGTTCGGCATTCCGCATGGAGGTGGACGGACATACCGATGCGGTCGGCTCAGCGGCAGCAAACCTGGATCTCAGCCGCGACCGCGCCCGTGCGGTAGCCGAATATCTGGTTTCCAGGGGCGTCGATCCCAGGCACCTGGCGGCGGTGGGCTTCGGCCAGAACCGCCCCAAGGATGCGGGTGGAGCGAAAGACAATCAGACGAACCGCCGGATCGAGATCACGGTCACACCCGCTGGTGCAGCCGCGCCGATGGCGGGGACCAATGTGGCGATGGGCCGTGGCCCGGTCGCCGCGCGCGATCGGGTCGTGCTGCGCTGACGCCGGATCGCGCCCTCGCGTGCCTCGGGGCTCGCGGGTGCGTGCCGGGGGCGCGGCAATGCGAGAGCGAGGTCGCTAGAAGCCCCGTCGGCGCATGTCCGCCAGATGCGCGGGGAACGAAGTGGCAACGAGGAGCGCGATCCACG
>JBBQJX010000019.1:0-11552 GCA_038326295.1 Sphingomonadales bacterium | reverse complement strand
TCCCTGCGGATCGACCGCAACCTTGGCGCCGATCATGCCGATCATCAGATCGGGCTGCAGATCCTTCAGCGCGCGCGCGAACTTCACGTCCTGATCGAACGAAGGTGTGGAGGTGTGCATCACGACCAGTTCGCGCTGCGTCGCCTCGCGCGCCACGTCCTCGAACGTCAGCCGGTGTGGCGGCCCGTCCATCAGCTTGCTGCCCTCCACCAGCGCCGCAGGCTGCGCCAGCCAGGTCGGAAACCAGAAGCTCTTGATTTCACGCTTGTTCTGGTAGCGCGCGCCCGCACCGCCGTCATAGCCGTCGAAACTTGGCGGCTGCAGGAACAGGGTCTTCATCATTGCGCGGGTTCCGGACTGGCGGCGATCGTGCCGCTGTGCAGCAATGTGAGGCGCGCACCCCGCCAGTCAACACGCCGCACAAAGAAGGACCCCACAAACAGGCCGAACGATACGCAGTCGCGCAGCGGCAGCCAGATCAGCGGTGCGGTGCGCGCGCCCGCCGCGCGGTCCGCCGCGATCGCCGCCGCGAAGCGCCCGATCAGCGCCGCGCCCACCGCGCCCAGCGCCAGCGGCCCCGTCCCCAGAAAGGCCATCGCCAGCAACGCCAGCGGCAGCGGATAGGTGATCAGGCTGCCTGCGAACCCGCCCGGCTCGATCTCGCGCACGGTGGCGTTCGCGCGCAGTTCGCGCCGCGCCATCTCGCCCAGGCTGCGCTCGGCGCTGCCATGCGCGATCAGCATCGCGGGCGCGGCGATCCGCCCGCCCGCTGCCGCTACCGCCGCCCCCAGCGCATGATCGTCCGCCAGCGTGTCCACGAGTGCGCCAAAGCCGCCCGCCGCCGCCAAGGTTTCCGCGCGCAAAGCGATCGTTGCGCCCATGCACGGCTCCGCCAGCCCCAGCGCGCGTCCAACCACCACGCCGGGCAGGAACTGCCAGCTGATGCCTGCGGCGGCGAACCTCGACCAGAAGCCCGCGTCGCCGCGCCCATGATACAGGCACGTCACCGCGCCCACGCCCGGCCGCTCGAGTTCTGCCACCACCCGCGACAAATGCGAGGCGGGCACCCCCATGTCGCTGTCCGCCAGCACGATCACGCCGTGGCGCGCATGCACGCCCATGTTCATCAAATTGGAGACCTTGGCGTTCGATCCATGCCGCGCGGGATCGATTACCACCGCGATGTCCGCGCCCGGATGGGCCAGTCGCAGCCGCGCCACCGCCGCCAATGCCGGATCGCCCGCGCGCGCCACGCCGAAGATCGTCTGCACCGGCCCCGGATAATCCTGGCGCAATGCGGCGCGCAGATTGTCCTCCAGCCGCGGCTCGTCTCCGTGGAGCGGCTTCAGCAGCGTCACGCCCGGCGCACGCCCGAGCTCCGGCACCGGGCGCGTGCGATACCGGCTCACCAGCGCTGCGGCGAGCAGCATGTACGCCGCGCCCGCGAACGCCAGCGCCGCCAGCGCCTCGCCGATCATGTTCGCCAATACCACCCGCGTATCCTCGTGCGCCCCGCTTCCCCGGCTCCACCAACCGGGCTATGCGACCGCGAGTTAGTGCGAGGTGAACCCTGACACAATTGTACGTCCGCGTGGCCGTGACCGGCGTCTCGGGCTTCGTTGGTGCCGCTGTCGCGCGCGCGCTTGCTTCGCAGGGCTACGCGGTGCGCGGTATCGCGCGCAACCCGGCGGGAAAGGCCAATCTCGCGAAGTTTCCCGGCGAGCTTGCCGAGGCGGACGCACGCGATGTTGCCGCGATGACACAGGCGCTGAAAAACTGCGATGCGCTCATCCATTGTGCCGCCGATTATCGTTTGTGGGCGCGCGATCCGGGGGAAATCCTGCGCAACAACCGTATGGGCGCGCGCGCCACGATGGAGGCGGCGCTGGCCGCAGGGGTGCGCCGGATCGTTTACACATCGAGCGTCGCCACGATCGCCCCGCTGCCCGGCGGTGCCGCCGACGAGACGCGCCCGCTCACGCCCGAAACCGCGATCGGCGCGTACAAGCGCTCCAAGGTGGAGGCCGAGCGGATCGTGGAGGTCATGATCGCCGATGGCCTCCCCGCCGTTATCGTCCACCCCAGCACGCCCATCGGCCCGCGCGACGTCAAGCCCACTCCCACGGGGCGCATCATCGTCGAGGCCGCGAACGGCCACATGCCGGCCTTAGTCGAGACCGGCCTTAACCTCGTCCACGTCGACGATGTCGCCCAAGGCCACATCCTCGCGCTCGAACGGGGCGACATCGGCCGCCACTACATCCTCGGCGGCGAGGACGTGGGCCTCGCCACGATGCTCGCCGAGATCGCCGCGCGCACAGGCCGCCGCCCCCCCGCGCTCCGCCTCCCCATCGCCCCCCTGCGCCCGCTCGCCTGGGCGGCCGAAGCCGTCGCGCAACTCACCGGCCGCGAACCCATGCTCACCCGCGACGCGCTCAAAATGGCCCGCCACCACATGTTCTTCACCAGCGCGCGCGCGGAAACCGAACTCGGCTACCGCGCGCGCGATTGGCGCGAGGGGGTGGCGGACGCGCTGGCGTGGTTCCGCACCGGCGGCGTGATCGCGTGACCCCGCACCAGGCCGGCGTCATTGGCATGCTCCTGCTCACCCTGGCTTGGGCCGTCGTCCTGCTGCGCGGCGCGCTGCGTGTCACCGACGAGGACGCGCCGCTCGTCGCCCCCGCGCTCTGGCCCGAGGTCGTCGCCATCGTCCCGGCGCGCGACGAGGCCGCCGTCATTGCCCGTTCGCTCGCCTCGCTCCTCGCGCAGGACTATCCGGGCGCGTTCCGCATCGTCCTCGTCGATGATCACAGCGCCGACGATACCGCCCGGATCGCCCGCGCGCTCGCCCGTCCGTCGGCTTCGCCGCCACAAAGGGCGGAGGGCGCCGCGCCGCCCGGCCTGACCGTGCTCGCCGCCCCTTCGCTCGCGCTCGGCTGGACCGGCAAGCTCGCCGCCGTCGCGCATGGTATCGCGCACGCGGGCGAGCCTTTCTGGCTCTGGTTGACCGACGCGGACATCGAACACCGCCCCGATACGCTGCGCGCTCTCGTCGCCCACGCCACGCACGACCGCCTCGTGCTCAATTCGCGCATGGCGCTGTTGCGCACCGATAGCTTCGCCGAGCGCGCCATCGTTCCCGCTTTCGTCTACTTTTTCCGCCTGCTCTATCCATTCGCCAGCGTGAACAGTCCGCGCAGTCGCATTGCCGCCGCGGCGGGCGGCTGCATGTTGGTGGACCGCGCTGCGCTTGCCCGCGCGGGTGGCGTCGCCACAATCCGGCGTGCGCTGATCGACGATGTGGCAATGGGCGCAATGATGAAGCGCATGGGCCCCATCCGCCTCGCGCCCAGCCACGCCACCGTCTCGCTCCGCATGTCCGATTGGCATGGCCTGTGGGCGATGATTGTGCGCTCGGCCTATGCGCAGCTACGCTTCTCGCCCGGATTGCTGGCGAGCGCGCTGATCGGGATCGTCGCGTTGTTCTGGGGTCCGGTCGCGCTGGCGGCAGCGTTGCCGGGAAAGGTGAACGCGTGGTTGCCTCTGCTCTTCATGGCCGTTTCGTTTGCCCCCATGCTTCGCTTCTACCGCCAGTCGCCGCTCTGGTCCCTCGCCCTCCCCCTGATCGCGCTCTTCTACGCCGCCGCCACGCTCGCGTCCGCCGTCCAACATTGGCGGGGCAAAGGCGGCATGTGGAAGGGCCGCGCGCAGGCGATGCCCGCATGAGCGAAGTCACGGCCGCTGGCTCGCTTGCCTCGGGCAAGGGAGACGCCGACGAAAACTTCCCCGTCGCCCGCCTGTTCGCGCCGCGCTTCCGCGCCCCTGTGCTCGCTTTCTACCGCTTTGCGCGTACCGGGGACGACATCGCCGATCACCCGACCGCTCCATCTCCCGAAAAGCTCGCCCGCCTCGAAGCCATGCGCGCCACGCTGGCGGGCGAAACCGATGCGGACGCCCCCGCGCTCGCGCTGCGCAAAATCTGCGCCGAGCGCGCCATCACCCCCCAGCACGGCCTCGATCTCCTCACCGCCTTCACCCGCGATGTGACCAAAACCCGCTACGCCAGCTGGGACGAGCTGATCGACTATTGCCGCGTCTCCGCCATGCCCGTCGGCCGCTTCGTGCTCGATGTCCACGGCGAGGATCGCGCGCTCTGGCCCGCCAACGATGCGCTCTGCGCGGCGCTCCAGATCGTCAACCACCTCCAGGACTGCGCGAAGGACTGGCGCGCGCTCGGTCGCGCCTACCTCCCCGCCGACTGCCTTGCCGCGCACGGCGCATCCCTAGCCGATCTCGACGCACCCCACGCCAACCCTGCGCTGCACGCCACTCTGGTCGATCTCGCCACACGCACGCAGGCACTCCTCGCTCAGGCCCGCCCCTTTGCCCGTCAGATCCGCGATACACGGCTCGGCATCGAGGTCGCGATCATCCAGCGCCTTGCGCAGTCGCTCAACACCCGCCTCCTTGCCCGCGATCCGCTGTCGCAGCGCGTTCATCACTCGAAGTCCGAGGCGCTGGCCCTTGCCCTGCCCGCCGCAATCGGGCGATTGCTCCGGCTATGAGCCGCCTCGCCGATCCCGCCACGCGCGGCAAGGTTGCCAAGAGCAGCTTCTACCTCGGCATGCGTGTCCTGCCGCGCCCCGAGCGCGAAGCGATGTACGCGGTCTACGCCTTCTGCCGCGATGTCGATGATATCGCCGACGACGAGATCGGCACCCCCGCCGAACGCCGCGCCGAACTCGAAGGCTGGTCCGCCGATATTGCCAGCCTCTTCGCGGGTGGCCCCCCCGGCCGCGCCGATTATCTCGCCCCCGCTATCCAGCGCTTCGGCCTCGCGCATGCCGATTTCGATGCGGTCATCGCGGGGATGCGCATGGATGTGGACGACGACATCCGCTGGCCTGACTGGGCCACGCTCGATCTTTATTGCGACCGTGTCGCCTCGGCGGTGGGCCGCCTTTCGGTGCGCATCTTCGGCATGGACGCCGAGCCCGGCCTCGCGCTCGCGCACCATCTCGGCCGCGCTCTCCAATTGACCAACATCCTGCGCGATATCGACGAGGACGCCGCGATCGGCCGCCTGTATTTGCCGCGCGAGCCGATCGAGGCGGCAGGCATCCCGCTCGAAACGCCAGCCCAGGTCGCCGCCGATCCGCGCCTCGATACTGCCGCCCGCGCCGTCGCCACCCGCGCGCGCGAGCATTTCGTGCAGGCCAACGCCATCCTCAAAGCCCGCCCGCGCGGCCACCTGATCGCGCCCCGCCTGATGGAGCGCGTCTATGCGGACGTGCTCGCGCGCATGGAGATCGTCGGCTGGCACCCGCCCCGCCGCCGTGCGCGGGTGGACAAGCTCGGGCTGCTGTTCACGTTCGTCCGGCTGCAACTGACCCGATGAGGCACGCGCATGTGGTGGGCGCGGGGCTGGCCGGCCTGTCGGCGGCCGTGCGCCTCGCCGCCGCCGGGGTGGCGGTGACGCTCTCGGATGCCGCGCCGCAGGCGGGGGGCCGCTGCCGCTCGTGGTACGATCCACTGCTCGGCCTCACGATCGATAACGGCAACCACCTCGTGCTGTCGGGCAACCGCGCGGTGTTCGCTTACCTGCGCCTCATCGGTGCCGAGGACCGGCTGATCGGCCCGCCCGACGCCAGCTTCGACTGGATGGACATGACGGACGGCACCCGCTGGCGTCTGCGCCCCAACGATGGCCCGCTCCCCTGGTGGCTGTTCGCCCCGGGCCGCCGCGTCCCCGGCACCGCACCCGCCGCCTACGCCGCGCTCGCCCGACTGCTCGTCGCCGGGCCGCGCGCCACCGTCGCCGAGACCATACCCACCTTCGGCCCGCTCTGGGAGCGGCTGCTCGAACCCTTTCTCGTCTCTGCGCTCAACACACCTGCTCGCGCGGGTTCCGCGCGCCTCGCCGGGGCCGTCATCCGCCACAGCCTCGCGCGCGGCGGCCAGGCGGCGCGTCCTCGCATCGCGCATCCCACGCTCGCCCACGCCTTCGTCGATCCCGCGCTCGCCTACCTCGAGGCGCACGGCGCGCGCGTGCGCCTCGGCCGCCGCCTGCGCGCGCTCGTGCCGGGTGAACGCGGTCCGACCGCGCTCGCCTTCGCCGATGGCGAGGAGCCGCTCTCCCCGCGCGACACGGTGGTCCTCGCGCTCCCCGCCTGGGCGGCGTGTGAGTTGCTCCCCGGCCTGACCGCCCCCACCGAACACAACGCCATCCTCAACGCCCACTTCGCCTGCGCGCCCCCGCCCGGCGCTCCGCTGCTCACCGGGCTCGTCCACGGCACGGCTGAATGGGTCTTCGCGCTGCCCGATCGCATCTCGACGACCACCAGCGCTGCCGCTCGTCTGCTGAACGAGGACCGCGCAGCGCTCGCGCAGACGCTCTGGTCCGAAATCTCGGCGGTCCTGCGCATGCCCCTGCAGCCGATGCCCGCCCACCGCATCGTGGCCGAAAAGCGCGCCACCTTCGCCGCCACTCCCGAGCAGGATGCGCGCCGCCCCCTCGCGCGAACCGCCTGTCCGAACCTCTTCCTCGCGGGCGACTGGACCCAGACCGGTCTCCCCGCCACGATCGAAGGCGCTTTGCAATCGGGTGTGGCCGCCGCGCGACTGGCAATTGCCGCTTCGCACCCGTAAGTATGCTGCAATGCACGCCTATGCCTTAGCGGCCGATGCCGCCGATCCGCTCGACGAAGCGGTCGCGCGCGCGGCGGATGCGCTCGCCCGGCATCAGCGCGCCGATGGCCACTGGGTGTTCGAGCTGGAAGCCGATTCCACCATCCCGTCCGAATATATTCTGCTGCGCCACTATCTGGGGGAGCCGGTGGATGCCGATCTGCAAGCGCGCGTCGGCCGTTACCTGCGCCGCCTGCAAGGCCCGCACAACGGCTGGTCGCTGTTCCACGATGGCGCGTTCGATATCTCGGCCTCGGTCAAGGCGTATTATGCGCTAAAGATGATCGGGGACTCGCCGGAAGTTCCGCACATGGTGCGCGCGCGGGCGGCGATCCTCGCGGCCGGTGGCGCGGGCGCGGTCAACGTTTTCACCCGCATACAGCTCGCGCTCTTCGGCGCGGGGCCGTGGGCGACGATCCCCGAAATGCCGCCCGAGCTGATGCTCGCCCCGCGCTGGTTCCCGGTGACGCTCTGCCGCATGAGCTACTGGGCGCGCACCGTGCTCGTGCCGCTGCTGGTTCTGATGGCGCTCAGGCCGCGTGCGAAGAACCCGCGCGGCGTGCTCGTGGACGAACTCTACGCGCCTGGCGCGCGGCGCAGGCCCCGGTCGCGCGGTCACTGGGCGCTGCGCACCGCGTTCGGCGCGCTCGATCGGCTGCTGCACGGGGTGCACGATTTCTGGCCGGGCGGCCTTCGGGCGCGCGCGATCGCTGCGTGCGAGGCATTTGTCATCGAACGGCTGAACGGCGAGGATGGCCTCGGCGCGATCTACCCCGCGATGGCGAACAGCGTGATGATGTTCGATGCGCTCGGTTACGCGGCCGATCACCCGCACCGCGCCACCGCGCGCGCTGCGCTCGAAAAGCTGGTCATCCGCCGCGACGATGGCGAAATCTATTGCCAGCCCTGCGTGTCCCCGGTGTGGGACACCGCGCTCGCCGCGCAGGCGATGCTCGAAGCCGGGGGAGCTGCCGCCGAACGGTCCGCGATGCGCGGGCTCGACTGGCTCGTGCCGCGCCAGGAACTCGAGATTAAGGGCGATTGGGCAGTGCGCCGTCCCGATGTCCGCCCCGGTGGCTGGGCATTCCAGTACGCGAACGCGCATTACCCCGATACCGACGATACCGCCGTCGTGGTGATGGCGATGGACCGGATGCGTGGGCTCGTCGGCGCGCGCTACGATCACGCGGTGTCGCGCGCACGTGAATGGGTGGAGGGCATCCAGTCGAAGGGCGGCGGCTGGGGGGCGTTCGATGCGGACAATCATCACGCCTACCTCAACCACATCCCGTTTGCCGATCATGGCGCGCTGCTCGATCCGCCGACTTCGGACGTGTCGGCGCGCTGCGTCGGGATGCTCGCGCAACTGGGCGTCGGGGTGGACGATGCGCGGATGGCCGAAGCGGTGGGCTACCTGCTCGCCGAGCAGGAGGCCGACGGGTCGTGGTTCGGCCGCTGGGGGGTCAATTATATCTACGGGACGTGGTCGGTGCTGTGCGCGCTGAACGCGGCGGGGCTCGAACCGGGCCACCGGGCCGTGGCGAAGGCAGCGGGCTGGTTGCGCTCGATCCAGAACGCGGATGGCGGCTGGGGCGAAGATTGCGACAGCTACAAGCTCGATTACCGCGGTTTCGAAGCCGCGCCGAGCACCGCCTCGCAAACGGCTTGGGCGCTGATCGCGCTGATGGCAGCGGGCGAGGTTGATTCGCGTGCGGCCGAGCGCGGGGTGGACTGGCTGCTCGCGCGGCAGCAGGCGGACGGGCTGTGGGGGCAGGAGCATTACACCGGCGGCGGGTTCCCGCGCGTGTTTTACCTGCGCTACCACGGGTATCCGGCCTATTTCCCGCTGTGGGCGGTGGCGCGCTATCGCAATCTGAGGCGCGGTAACGGCGGACGGACGCCCTGGGGGATGTGAAGCCGGTTCTCGTCGCATGCGGCGTGACGCGCGAGGCTCGCATCGCGCACGCCGCTGGTGGAGTGGTTGCGGTAGCCGGGGGTGGCGACGGTGCGTGGCTGGAGGCCCGGCTGGAGGCGCTGGCGAGCGCGGGCGCGGCGGGGGTGATGAGCTTTGGTTTGTGCGGGGCGTTGGTGCCGGGGCTTTGCGTGGGCGATGTGGTGATTGCGCATGGGCTGGCGGGCGGGGCGACGTGCGACCGCGCCTGGCGCGAGGCATCGATCGCGCGGCGAGACCCCCTCCACCTTTTGGTCACCTTCCCCAGTGGGGTAGGATCGTATTATCCCCCTCCGGGGGAGGTGGCGGCGAAACCGACGGAGGGGGCCGGGCCGGGCGCGATGGTGATCGGGGTGGACGTTCTGGTGCCCGACACTGCCGCCAAGGCTGCGCTTCATGCCGCCACAGGAGCAATTGCCATCGATATGGAATCGCACGTCGCCGCGCGTGTCGCCGCGCGTCATGGCGTGCCGTTCGCCATCGTCCGCGTCGTCAGCGATACCGCGGCCGATACGCTTCCGCCCGCCTTTGCGGTCGCGATGCGGCGCGGCGGCGGCACGGACTTGGGCGCGATGCTGCGTTCGCTCGCCGCGCACCCTGCACAGATCCCCGCCTTCGCTCGCGCGTCCTTGAATGCGGTGCGCGCGCTCCGTCGGCTAGAGTTACTCGGCCGCCTGCTTGGCCCGCGTCTTGGATTGCCGGATTTGCGCTAGCGCCTTGGAGACATGATCGCTGAAGAGCTCGCGCGCGGGTCGCGCGTTCGAAAGATCGATGTCCTTCGCCATCGCGCCCTCGGTCCGCACGCCGCGCAATGCCACGGCGGCAAACTTCCACGGGCGTTTGACCGCATCGATCGTCGCGGTGCCCTCGAAGCCGCAGTGGACCATGCCGTCCGCGCACTTCTCGTATTTGCCGACCCCGTAGCCGTCCCAGTCGGTATTCTCCATCATCGCCTTGAACGTCGGCTCATAGCCCTCACCCAGCAGGTAACAGGGCTTCTGCCAGCCGAAGACGGTCTTCAAAGGCATCGACCACGGCGTACATTCATACGCCTGATTGCCCGCGAGGAAGTCCATGAACAGCGGCGAGTTGGTGAAATCCCACGCCTTGCCGCCCTTGCCGCGGCTGAGCACATCGCGGAAGAAATTCTTGGTCTTGGTGCGGTTGAGAAAATGCTGCTGATCGGGCGCGCGCTCGTACGCGTACCCTGGGGATACCGTAATCCCGTCCAGCCCGATCTTCTTCATCTCATCAAAAAAGCCCGCCAGCCGCCCGGCGTCCGCGCCGTCGAACACAGTGCAGTTGATCTGCGTGCGAAAGCCGCGCGATTTGGCGAGCAGGATCGCATCGCGCGCCACCTCGAACACGCCGTCCTGGCACACGCTCTTGTCGTGCATCGCCTGATCGCCGTCCAGATGGATCGACCACGTGAAGTAGGGCGAAGGCTCGTACTGATCGATCTTCTTCTTCATCAGCAGCGCATTGGTGCACAGGATGACGAACTTCTTTTTGGCGATATACCCTTTGACGATGCGCGGCATATCCCGATGCAACAGCGGCTCGCCGCCCGCGATCGAGACGGCGGGTGCGCCGCACTCGTCGATCGCAGACATGCAGTCCTCGTACGACATGCGCTGGTTCAGGATATCGTCGGGATAATCGATCTTGCCGCAGCCCTTGCAGGCAAGGTTGCAGCGGAAGAGTGGCTCGAGCATCAGCACGAGCGGATATTTCTTCACGCCTGCAAGATGCTTGCCGACGACATAGGCCCCGATCCGCGCGGCCTGGATGAACGGAATTCCCAACGAAGGTTCCTTACTGTGCCAGCGCGCGTTCGCGCACGAGGCGATTGAGGGCAGGGGGAAGGCGGAATTCCACCTTTTCCTCGATCCCGTCCAAGGTTTCGACCGTGACGGGCGCGATGTTACGCAGCGCCTCGATCACCGACTGCACCAGCTCCTCGGGCGCGGACGCGCCTGCGGTGAGGCCGATGGTGGACACGCCCGCAAACCACGCGGGATCGAGCACCGAGCCGTCGGCGACGAGGTAGGAGGGCAGCCCCTCCTCCACGCCGATCTCGCGCAGACGGTTGGAGTTGGAGCTGTTGGCCGCGCCAACCACCAGAAGCACGTCCGCCACCCGGCACAGATCGCGCACGGCGGTCTGGCGGTTCTGCGTGGCATAGCAGATGTCGCTCGTATCGGGGCCGACGACATCGGCGAAGCGCGCCTGCAAGGCCGCAATGATCGCCTTGGTATCGTCCACCGAAAGCGTCGTCTGGGTGATGTAGGCGAGGCGCTCGTCGAGCGGGAAGGGCAGATGCTCGACCTCCGATGCCGAGCCGATGACCCACACCGGCGCATCGATCTGGCCCACCGTGCCCTCGACCTCGGGGTGGCCCACATGGCCGATCAGCACGAGCGTGCGCCCGGCGGTGACATAGCGGCGGCCCTGCGCATGGACCTTGGTCACAAGCGGGCAGGTCGCATCGAGCACGGGGAGCGCGCGGGCACGCGCGTCCTCCTCCACCGTGCGCGCGACGCCGTGCGCGCTGAAGACGGTCACCGCGCCCTCGGGCACCTCGGTCAGTTCGTCGACGAAAACCGCGCCCTTGGCGCGGAGCTGATCGACCACAGGCTTGTTATGCACGATCTCGTGACGGACATAGACGGGCGCGCCCACGGTAGCGAGCGCGCGATCGACGATCTCGATCGCGCGGATGACGCCCGCGCAAAAGCCGCGTGGCTGGGCGAGGACGACCTTGATCATGTTAATTCGCCCCACCTTTCCAAATTCATCGCAGGTTGTGACCCGCCAGCTAGACATTCCGCACCGCAACGGAAAGCCCGGGCCCGGATCGGCCGACAATTTTTCGCTGCACGACGTTGCGCAGCAGCAACGCCTCTAACCGCCT